>JAICFA010000071.1 GCA_025923935.1 Candidatus Krumholzibacteriia bacterium | reverse complement strand
TGAAAACGGACCGGCAGTGCCGTGGATCCGCTGGTCTGGTGCGCGAACATGGAGTCGTGCGGCCGCTCTTGTTGGGCGAAGAACTCGCGCTGGTCGTGTCGGGTCCACACCGGCAGCTCGTCGTCGCGCAACGGCTCGCCCGGTATGGGCAGCGTGCCGCGGTGCGCTTTGACGCGCTCTGCGTAGAAGGGAAAGCGTGCGATGCAGCGGTGCACGTGCGCGACGAATTCGCGCTCGTTCAAGCGCGCCATCGCGTCGAACGAGAGATGCTGGTTCAAGTCGACCCGCCGGCGAATGGCGAGACGACGGTAGCCTCGTAGCTCGCCGTAGAGGGCGCTGGCGAAGCTAGAAACGTTCATGCGGGCAATCTAGCACGCGCGCGCCGATCGGGCCATGCTTGACTCGGGCGGCGGTTTGGGGCTTCAATTAGCTCCCCACTCCGTTGCCCGTCTCCCCGAAAGGAGCGCCCGTATGCGTCGTATTCGAGTCGCAGTGTCCTTTGCGGTGTTCGTGGGACTACTGCTTGCGCGGCCCGCGGCCACGCAGATCCCCGACAAATTCACCAACCTCAAAGTCCTCCCCAAAGACATCAAGAAGCAAGAGCTGGTCAGTATCATGCGCAACTTTGCGGGCTCGTTGAACGTGCGCTGCATTCACTGCCACAAGGGCGATGATCCGGCGGATCTGTCGAAAGTCGATTTCGCATCCGACGAAAAGCAGACGAAGCAAATTGCGCGCGCGATGATGAAGATGACGCAGGGCATCAACACCACCTTGAAAACGGATCTCACCCCGATCCGACAGCAATCGTTCGATGTGACCTGCTACACCTGCCACCACGGCAACCGCCTGCCGGAAACGCTCGAGCACGCGCTGACCGCCGAGCTAGCGACGGAAGGCGTGGACTCCACGGTCGCGCTGTATCGCAGCTTGCGCGCTGATTTCTACGGGCGCGCGGCCTACGACTTTGGCGAATGGTCGTTGGTCTCGGTAGCGGAGAATTTGAGCCGTGATCCCGCGCAGGCCGGAGCCGCCATTGCCCTCTTGAACGAAAACCTCGTTCACTACCCCGAGTCGGCCGGAACCTATGCGCGCTTGGGCGAGACCTATTTGGTCAAGGGCGACACGACCACGGCCATGACGCAGTTCGACAAGGCCACTGCGCTAGCGCCCGACGATCCCTGGTTGAAGCGGCGCGTGGAACGGCTGAAGGGGAAGAAGTAACGCAAAACGGGCTTCTCCGTCACCTTTTCCACACCAAACCGGGCCGCCAGTAAATTGGGGGCTTGACACCTCATGAGCGCTGGTCTTTAAATTCAGACCGTTCAGAACGTTCTGTAATCGGCACCAATATCAATTAGATACATGACCGCACGCAGACCATCCACCCACGACATCTTCATCGAAGGATGGGGCCGTCTCGGCCCGTCCTGGGGCATCAGCAAGATGATGGCGGAGATCTACGCACTCCTCTACATGAGCACGACCCCGCTCACCCTTGAAGACATGTCGCAGAAGCTCGCCACCAGCCGCAGCAACGTCAGTACGAACGTGCGCGGGCTCCTCGACCTGGGCGTGGTGCACAAGGTCATCGTGCGTGGCGAGCGCAAGGACTACTACACCGCCGAAGACGACATCACCAAGGTGGCGAAGCTCTTGGCCCTGGCGAAAAAACGCAAAGAGCTCGACCCCGCTATGGAGACGGTGGAGAAAGCGCTGGCCGCGGCCAACGACAGCCGCGACGAAGAAGCCGCGCAGAAGCTAGAAGAGCTCAAGCGCCACATGGATTTCGTGAATGCGATCTTTCACGCCTTCGCAGGCGGACAAGCCGACCCGAAGAGCCTTGCCCGAGTCATCCAGGTCAAGGACACCCTCCTCTAGAAAGGGACCCATGATCCACGCTCTGAAGAAGTACGACGTGCTTCGCGAAATCGTGGACCGGTGCAATACGGTCGTCATCGAGCGCATTCAGGAAAATCAGCTGCGCGAGGCCAACATTGCACTCGAGAGCTTCAACAACGGCGGCAAGCGCCTGCGTCCCATTCTCCTCGTGTTGTCGGCGAAAACGCCCGACGGCGGCGGACTCCACGACATCGACGACGCGTTGATTCAGTTGGCGGGAGCCGTCGAGCTGGTGCACCTGGCGACACTGTTCCACGACGACGTCATCGACCAGGTCGACAGCCGCCGCGCCAAGCTGTCCGCGCGACTCAAGTACGGCAACTATGCATCGGTGCTGTCGGGCGACTTTGCACTCGCCGAAGCGTTGGACTTGGTGCAGAAGAGCGGTGTTTCCGGTGCCATGCCGGAGTTCATTCGCACGCTGCGCACCTTGGTGCGCGGCGAGAGCTTGGAGACGACGCACAAGTTCGACTATGCGCTCAACGACGCGCAGTACTACGAGATCATTTCGGAGAAGAGTGCGTCCCTGTTCGCGCTTTCGTGCAAGGTGGGGGCGCTGGCGAGCCGGACCGAGTACATCGACGCGCTCGGACACTTTGGCTGGAATCTCGGCATGGCGTTCCAGATGATCGACGACTTGGACGACATGCTCGACAATCCCCAGCAGTCCTACGACTGCGATCTGCGCAACGGCTACATCGCGCTGCCCATGATCCGTGTGCTCGGCACTCTCAAGGACGGCCACCGCGACCGCCTGGTCCGTATCATTCAGTCGGGCGACTTCGGTCCGGAGAACGAGCGCTACATCGTCGGCTTGTGCATGGAGTTCGGCGCGTTCACCCAAACCCATCAAACCATCGACCGCCACCTCGAGCGCGCCGCGGAGGCGCTGACACGCTTTGCGGCGTCTCCGGCGAAGGACCTGCTGGTGGGTGTGGTGGGCGATCTGCGCGCCTACGCCAACCAGCAAGTGGAGAACTTTGCCGGCTTCGCGCGCCGCGTTGCGGGATAACCCGCTCTGCGGCACAATTCTCGCTAATCCCCCCGGAACGCCGTACCAACGGTGATGTATACTCCGCAGCCATGAAGCGAATTCTCGTCATCGCCTTTGCCGTCTCCTCGCTCGTCAAGCCCAGCTTGGTGCTGTGCGTCGAGTCGGGCGGCGACGTGCGTGTCGAACGGCCCTCCGCCGCCTGTTGCGAATCGTCCGCCGAATCGCTCCCGCTCGCGATCAGCCCCTCCACGCCTGACGACTGCGACGGCTGCCTCGATTTCTCGCTCGCGACCCACTTATTGACATCGAAGCGCACGACTACCGCCGATCTGGGCATCACCGATATGTTGGCGGCGGTGTGTGTAGCGCCGTTCGACGACGCCCGTGTGTCCTTGGCGAACATCGCACCCCATCGCTCATCCGTCTTTCTGCCCACTACCACCACGATCCTTCGCCGTTGACCGTTCGCCCGCGCTCGCGGGTTCTCCCTTCACCCTAGCGCCCAGCGCCCGGATCGTCCGGTGCCGGCTACGTGCTTTCTCCGGTCTTTGCACGGTGGAGCGTGGCTCATGGTTTTCATTCTGCTCGTGATACTTCTCGCGACGGCAAATGTCGCGCGCACGTCGTCCGTGTGGGACTCGATCCCCGACCCCGCACCGGCGCCGTCCGATTCCGTCACACTCGTGGACGTATTGGCGCGCATCAAGCAGAGCAATCCCACGTTGCGAGCCGTGCCGCTACGTGGTGCCGCGGCCGCGGCGCACGTCGCGCAAGCACACGCGCGGCCCAATCCGTCGCTTGCGGCCGTGGCGGAAAACGTCGCTGGCAGCTACTCCGGCTTCGAGCAATCGGAGCTATCGCTGTGGCTGTCGCAAGAAATCGAGCTGGGCGGCAAGCGATCCAGCCGGGTGGATCTCGCACAACGCGTGGCTGACGAAACCGCGCGGGAAACGCACACGCAGTCGTTCGACGTCTACCTCGCGGCGAAAGAGCGCTTCGCCGTCGTGGTCCACGCGGAAGAACGCGCACGATTGACGCAAGCGGCCGAAGCGATCGTCGCACGCGTGGCGCGCTCGGCGCGAGAGCGCGTGCAGACGGGTGGAACCCTTACCGCCGACGCCGCACTGGCGGAAGCGGCCCTCGCGCGCGTGCATTCGGCCATCGATGCTACCGTCGCGGAGCGAGCGCGGGCGCGCTCCCACCTCGCGGCCTTGTGGGGTGAGCCGCTGGGCTTCGAGACGAATGTGGCGCGTTCCAGTTTGAGCACGGCTGCGGTACCGCCCATCGATTCGGCGAGTGCGTGGGCGCGTTACAGCCCGGCGGTGGAGCGCGCACGGCTGGCCGGAGCGTCGTCGCGCGCGAGTGCCGCGGTCGAGCAGAGCCTGCGCATTCCCAATGTGACCGTGGAGGCGGGCGCACGCCGCGTCGAAGCCGACGATGCCACCACCTGGCTCTTCGGCGTGTCGCTGCCGCTTCCCGTGTGGGACCGGCGCGCGGGTGCCATTCACGCCGCACAGGCCAGCGCTGCCGTCGCCGAGCTGGAAGTCGAGCAGTTGCACGCCGCGGTCACGAGCGAGCTTGCGGGACACATCGTGGCCCAACGACAACTGCGCGACCGCGTGCGCCGCATCGAATCGGATCTCGAGCCCGCCGTCGCCGCGGCCGCCGAGAACATGAGCACCGCCTACACCATCGGCCGCACCAGTTATTCCGATCTCTTGGAAGTCCAGCGCGCGCTCCTCGAGCTGCGCGAGGACGCCAACGACGTGCGTCTTGCCATTGTGCAGGAGATCATCGCCATCGAACGTTTGTGCGGACGCACCATCGAGGAGCTGATGCGCAATGAATAGGACCTCGCCCCTCAAGGTTGCCGTCGCGTGCCTCAGCCTGTCCGTGTGCACGCTCCACTGTGCGCGCGAAAAGGCGCCCGAGCAAGCTCACGACGAAACCCACGCCCACGACGACCACCATGAGCATGATTCCGCCAGCCTCGGCACCATCACCCTGCTGCCCGACGCGCTGGCGGCCAACGGTGTCACCGTGGCGCGCGCCGCGCCGGGCTTGGTCAGCACCGAGATCGATCTCCCCGGGGAAATCGTGCTCAACGCCGACCGCGTGGCGCACGTCGTGCCACGTTTTCCCGGGATCGTGCAGCGCGTCAACAAGTCGCTGGGAGACGCGGTGCGCGCCGGCGACGTGCTTGCCGTCGTGCAGAGCAACTTGAGCGCGGCTCCCTACGACGTCGTCGCAATGGTCGACGGCACGGTCATCGAAAAGCACGTGGCCCTGGGCGAGTTCGTGCGCGACGACGCCGACATCTTCGTGGTGGCGGATCTGGCGACGGTGTGGGTGAACGTGTCGGTGTACGCGCGCTTCTTGACCGACGTTCGTGTGGGGCAAAAGGTGCGCATCACCTCGCCCGGCGTTCGCGAAACCGCGGCCGGCACGATCGACTACGTCGGACCGATCGTGGGTGAATCGACGCGTACCGGTGTGGCGCGCGTGGTGCTGCGCAATTCCAAGCGCACCTGGCAGCCGGGGTTGTTCGTGACGGCGCACATCACGGTCGCGGAAACGCAGGCCGCGGTCGCGGTTCCCGACGAAGCCATTCAAACCGTCGAAGGACGCGAGGTCGTGTTCGTGCGCACCATGAACACCTTCACCGCCCGGCCCGTGGTCACGGGGCGCCGCGGCGGCGATGTGATCGAGATCGTCGATGGCCTCGCAGCGGGCGAGGACTATGTCGCTGCCGGCAGCTTCATCTTGAAGGCCGAGTTCGGCAAGTCCGAAGCGGCGCACGAGCACTAGGAGCCGCCATGCTGGACCGCATCATCGATATCTCGATACGAAATCGTTGGATGGTGGTGGCGGCTACGGTCGCCATGGCGATTCTGGGGCTGTACAACTTTCAGCGGCTACCGATCGACGCGGTGCCCGACATCACCAACGTACAGGTGCAAGTCAACACCGAAGCGGCGGGCATGTCGCCGCCCGAAGTCGAGCGCCAGATCACCGTGCCCATCGAGCTCGCCATGGGCGGCATTCCCGGCGTCGACTATATGCGCTCGCTGTCGCGCTACGGCCTGTCGCAGCTGACCATCGTCTTCCACGACGACGTCGACATTTATTTCGCGCGCCAATTGGTCAACGAGCGCTTGCGCGAGACAGCGGAAGCGCTGCCGCCCGGAGCGAGCCAGCCCGCACTCGGACCGATTGCGACCGGACTGGGCGAGATCTACATGTGGACGGTTGAAGCCGACTCGGGTGCACTCCGCGCCGATGGTTCGCCGTTCACCGCCATGGACTTTCGTGAGGCGCAGGACTGGATCGTGAAGCCGCAGCTGCGCACGGTGCCGGGGGTAACCGAAGTCAACACCATCGGCGGCTTCGTGAAGCAATTCCACGTCACGCCCGATCCGGCCAAGCTGGTCGCGCACGGACTCACCTTCCGCGACATTCTCGATGCGCTGCTCGCGAACAACCTGAACGCGGGCGCGGGCTACATCGAGCACATTGGCGAGCAGTACTTGGTGCGCGTCCCGGGTGTCGTGACCACCCTCGACGACGTCGAGCAGATCCTCGTGGACGTCGCGGACGGCACGCCGGTGCGCGTGCGCGATGTGGCGGCCGTCGGCGTGGGCGAAGAGCTGCGCACCGGTGCCGCGACCGAAAACGGCGAGGAAGTGGTGCTCGGCACCGTGTTCATGCTCGTGGGTGCCAACAGCCGCACGGTGTCGAAGGCGGTCGCCGCGCGCATGGACGAAATCCAGCAGACGCTTCCGCAGGGACTCAAGGTGCGCACGGTATACGATCGCACGCGCCTGGTCGACGCCACCTTGCACACCGTGCGCGAGAATCTGTTCTTGGGCGCGATTCTCGTCATCGTCGTGTTGTTCTTGCTGCTGGGCAATGCACGCGCCGCGTTTCTGGTCGCACTGACGATTCCGTTAGCTGGCTTGTTCGCCGTCAGCGGCATGGTACGCAACGGCATCAGCGGCAACCTGATGAGCCTCGGTGCCATCGACTTCGGCATCATCGTCGACGGCGCGGTGGTGATGGTGGAGAACATGGTGCGCCGCTTCGGCCGCCGGCAGCACGAGCTGGGCCGCCTGCTCACGCACGACGAACGCCGGCGCGAAGCATTCGACAGCGCGCGCGAGGTCGCCAAGCCGACGCTGTTCGGCGTCGGCGTCATCATGATCGTGTACCTGCCGATCCTCACGTTGGGCGGCATCGAGGGAAAGATGTTCCGGCCCATGGCGCTGACGGTGCTGCTGGCGCTGGCCGGTGCGTTGATCCTCACGTTTACTTTCGTGCCCGCCGCCGTCGCGCTGTTTCTTCGCGGCCATGTCGCCGAGCGCGAAAGTGCGGTGGTGCGCGGGATCAAACGCGCGTACGCCCCCACGCTGGAGCGTGCGCTCAACCTGCGCTGGCTGGTGGTGGCGGGCGCGGCGGTGCTGGTCGCGGCGTGCTTGTGGGTCGGGACACGATTGGGCAGCGAATTCATTCCGTCGCTGGACGAAGGCGACATCGCCATGCACGCGCTGCGGATTCCGTCGACCAGCCTCACCCAAGCCGTGTCCATGCAGCATCAGTTGGAAAAGCGCATCAAGTCCGTTCCGGAAGTCGAGCGCGTGTTCGCCAAGATCGGCACCGCTGATATTGCCAACGATCCCATGCCCCCCTCGGTGGCCGACGTGTTCCTCATCATGAAGCCGCGCGAGCAATGGCCCAATCCGCGCAAGTCGAAGGACGAGCTGGTGCGAGAGATCGAAGACTTGGTGAGCACGGTGCCGGGCAACAACTACGAGTTCACCCAGCCCATCGAGATGCGCTTCAACGAACTCATCGCCGGAGTGCGCAGCGACTTGGCGATAAAAATCTTTGGCGACGACTTGGACGTCATGCTGGTGCAGGCGCGCCGCATTGCCGGCATCATCGCAGAGATTCCCGGTGCTGCCGACGTGAAGGCGGAGCAAGTGACGGGACTTCCCCTCATGACCGTTGAGATCGATCGCGGCGCCATCGCGCGCTACGGCCTCGACGTGGCCGACGTCCAGGACGTCGTCGCGATCGCCATCGGCGGAAAGTCGGCAGGCTCGTTGTGGGAGGGTGACCGCCGTTTCGATCTCGTCGTGCGCCTGCCCGAAGACGCCCGGCTGGACTTGCACGCGCTCGAGTTCTTGCCCATACCGCTTCCCCGCGCGGATGCGGCGCCCGGCACCATGCCCGCCTCGCTCGACGGCGTGCACCACATCGAGGCCGGATACCTGCCGCTCTCCGCGGTGGCGAACGTGCGCATCGCCGAAGGACCCAATCAGATCAGCCGCGAGAACGGAAAGCGCCGTGTGGTCGTGCAAGCCAACGTGCGCGGTCGCGACTTGGGCTCGTTCGTGGAAGAGGCGCAGCGACGAGTCGGTGCGGAGATCGTGCTGCCCGCGGGGTATTGGATCTCGTGGGGCGGCCAGTTCGAGAACCTCATCGCCGCGCGCCAACGACTCATGCTCGTCGTGCCACTGGCGTTGCTCCTCATTTTCGCGATGCTCTTTGCCACGTTCGCGTCGGTGAAGCACGCATTGATCGTGTTCACCGGGGTTCCCCTCGCACTGACCGGCGGAATTCTGGCGCTGTGGCTGCGCGATATCCCCTTTTCGATATCGGCGGGGGTCGGGTTCATCGCGCTGTCCGGCATCGCCGTGCTCAACGGTTTGGTGTTGGTCTCGTTCATCAACTCGGAGCGAGCGCGCGGCTTGACGCTCGACGAGGCGATCCGAACCGGGGCGTTGACGCGGTTGCGGCCGGTGTTGACCACCGCCCTGGTTGCCTCCCTGGGCTTCGTGCCAATGGCGATCGCCACCGGGAGCGGCGCCGAGGTGCAGCGCCCGCTGGCGACGGTGGTCATCGGAGGCATCGTCTCTTCGACGTTGTTGACGTTGGTGGTGCTGCCGGCCATTTACCGCATCCTGCACAGGAAGGCTGCTTCGGTCTGAAGCAGAACGGAGGATCGCTCCATAATTTCTTGTCACAATTGCTCGTCTTCAGCGGTTCATTCCTAGCAGCGCTTGCGTTGGTGCCGGTACGACGGTATCGTTTCGGCAAGCCTACCTCCTGAAAACCGACGCGATGCGAATTTCCCCTGTGGAAAGGTGTCCATGGGTACCACCGCTCGCTCGGAATTCCTGCTCGCTCTTCTTCTATCCGTTTCCATCCCAACTCTGGCCGACGCGGCCGAAACCGCTGCGGAAGCGGCCGCGCCGCACCTCAACCATAGCGACGGTGTCGCCGAAGGAGTGATCGACGCCGTCGGCAGCGCCGCCGTTCACCTCGCCACCGACCTCCACGAGCAGATCTCGTATCCGTTCGCACTCGCCGGCCGGCACCCGGCCAAGTTCCTGATCGGCGCGACGGGCATCGTCGCCCTCATTCTCAGCGATCGCATCACGTACTCGCCCATGGCCGCGCCCACTTTCCTGCCTCCGGGAAAACTGGTTGAGCCGGCGCGCACACTTTCCAACCTGGGGAACACGCACAACGCGCTTCCGCTGGTCCTCGGCTTCGGTGCAGTCGGCCTCGTGACCGGATCTCATCGCGAGAAGCAAACCAGCATCATGCTGGCGGAAGCTCTAGTGACGTCGGGGTTGTGGACGAGTGCGCTCAAGTACGTCGCGGGCCGCGAGCGCCCGCGTGAGCTGCACGAAGAGGTGGCCGACTGGACCGGACCCGGCGGCGTTTTCGCCGACGATGGCACTCCCGGCAAACACGCATCGTTTCCGTCCGGCCACGCCACCGGAATTTGGGCCGTCGCTACCGTGCTTGCGCACCAGTATCCGAGTTACCACGTCGTACCCACCCTCGCGTACGGCTCGGCCGTCGCGATCAGCTACTCGCGCATGGTGGTGAAGGCGCATTTTCTGTCCGATGTGGTGGTGGGCGGACTGATCGGCTACGGGTGCGCCCGCCAGGTCATCGGCGCCCACGAACGCGACCGCGAGCCATCTCGTCTTCATTTCCTCTACGAGCCCAGCGGACAGGAGCAGCGCGTGGGGGTTGCGATCGATTTCTGAGCGGGCCACCCTTTTGACAAGGGCCGCGAGCCGCATTAGACTGGTGCCACCCGCACCGACGGCCGCGTTCTCACGTCTTCCGACACAAGAGGGGCTTCGCTTGGCAGTCAATCACAAACCCGATATCGAACACGCCCTGCGCTCGCAATCCGAGCACTTTCCCCAATGGGAAAAGCTCAAGGACTGCATCGATCAGTTCATCGACATCATGCTGAACTACCGCCAAAGCGGCCACCCGGGCGGCTCTCGCTCCAAGGTGCACGCGATGGTGTCGCTGTTGTTGAGCGGGGCGATGCGTTGGGACATTCGTCATCCGGAGAAGCGTTTCGGCGACCGCTTCACGCTGGTCGCCGGCCACACCGTGCCGCTGATCTACGCCACACTGCCCGCGCTCGCCGAGCCGCTGCGCGTCAAGTATGAGCGTACCCAACAGCAGAAGTACTTCATCCCCGAAGACCGCATGGTGTGGTGGCAAGACTTGGTGAAGCTGCGTCGCCACAAAGGACTTCCTGGCCACGCCGAAATGGAAGGCAAGACGCTGTTCGTGAAAGCGAACACCGGGCCGTCGGGCCACGGCTCGCCGCCGTCGGCGGGGCAAGCGTTCGCGCTCAAGCGCGCGGGTGCCAGCGGCGTCCGCGTGTTCGCCTTCGAAGGCGAAGGCGGCCTGACACCGGGTGCCGCGCACGAGACGCTCAACTCGGCGTACGGACTGGGACTCACGAATTTTCACTACGTCGTCGACTGGAACGACTTCGGCATCGACGACGTGCCCTACAGCCACTTCGTCCACGGGACGCCGCGCGACTGGTTTGGCGCACACGGCTGGCACGTCGCCGAAGCGAAGAATGGTAGCGAATGGGAGTCGGTGACGCGCGCGCTGTTCGACATGATCAACAACAGCAAACTCGATCAGCAACCCAGCATGATGTTCATGCGCACGCGCAAGGGTCGCGAGTACCTCAAATACGACAACAAATCGCACGGCTCGCCGCACGCCATGAACAGCGAGCTGTTCTGGGGAACGAAGAAGCCCTTCATGGAGAAGTACGGCGTCTCGTTCGTGGGCTTCAACGAGCCCGCCCCCAAAGATGCGGCGGAGATTACAGCCCAGTGCCTCGCCAACTTGGAAGTGGTTGCAAACGTGATCCGCTCCGACGACGCTTTGGTCGACTATGTCGCCGAGCGTCTCATCGAAATCGGCGAGTCGGTTCCCACCGACATCGACGGCTTCAAGCTCGACGTCTCCAAGAACCCAGCGCGCGACGCGGCCGTCACCGATTTCAAGAAATACCCCGAGGCGATGTGGGCCAAGCCGGGCGACAAACAGCCCAACCGCGCCGCGCTGGCCAAGTGGGGCGCGTGGGTGAACGCGTACTGCCGCCAGCACTACGGCCGTCCGCTGTTCATGGCCATGAGCGCCGACTTGGCCGAGTCCACCAACATCGCGGGATTCTCGAAAGATTGGGACGACGTCAAGGGCTACGGCTGGTTCGATCGCGACAAGAATCTCGACGGCGTGCTTCTCCCGCAAGGCATCACCGAGTTCACCAACTCCGGCATCACCACCGGCATCGCGAGTGTCAACTTCTCCAAGACACCGTACGAAGACTTCAACGGGTTCTACGCGACCTGCTCCACGTACGGGTCATTCGTGTACTTGAAGTACGGCCCCATGCGCTTGTTCAGCCAGCTCGCGCAAGATTCGCAGATCAAGGTGGGCAAGGTGCTGTGGATCGTCGGTCACAGCGGCCCCGAAACCGCGGAGGACTCGCGCACCCACTTCGGCATCTACGAGCCGGGTGTCACCACTTTTTTCCCCGACGGCCACGTCATTGACCTGCACCCGTGGGAGTTCAATGAAGTTCCGGTGGTACTTGCAGCAGCGTTCAAGACCGACGCGCACATCGTTGCACTTCACCTAACTCGACCTACCATCGAGATTCCCGACCGCACCAAGCTAGGCATGGCGTCGCACTTCGACGCGGCGCGCGGCGCCTACGTGATTCGTCCTTATAAGACCGGCCAACCCAAGATGGGCGTGGTGGTGGTGCAAGGGACGTCGACCACGAACAACATCGTCAAACTTCTGCCCAAGCTCGATGAAGAAGGCCTGAACGTGAAGATTGTCGCCGCGATCAGTCCCCAGCTGTTTGCGCTCCAGGACGCCGCGTATCGCGACTCGGTTTTCTCCGCGCTGGATCGCGCGGATGCCATGGCGGTCACCAATCGCGCGCGGCGCCTGATGCTCGACTGGGTCGACGTGGGCCTCACCGGCGAATACTGGCTGTGCGCCGACTGGGACGACCGCTGGCGCACCGGCGGTACCGTGGACGAAGTGGTGGAAGAGG
>JAICFA010000070.1 GCA_025923935.1 Candidatus Krumholzibacteriia bacterium | reverse complement strand
AGGAGTGAGCTTGGAGCCACCAGGACGGCGGCACCCAATCCGGCCAAAACAGCCGCGCGGGCGCGCCGCAGGCGTGCGGAGGTACTGCGGAGGCGAAGTGTCATTCGCGTATTAGTTCTGGAAATCCCTGGCTGGCTGCCGACGGGTTACGCGGAGCTGAAGGCAATGCCCATGCCACGCATGATTTTACTGCAAATACAGAACTTCCGCATTAAGTAAGAGTCCCAATCTGGGGACTCTGCCCCCCAGCCGAAGGTGCTTTTTCCCAGCCGCACCGCGCCGAGCCCCGCGGCGCGTCCCCGCTACCAGGGCGCAAAGGGGCGCGGTGTTCCGGCGGCTTTCTTGATTGCGAGACGACGGGTGCTGAATTAAACTTCGCTTCGACTTCACGCCGCGGTGGCGGGGAGCGCCGGTGCGGCGCCTCGGAGCCGCGGCGTTCTTGCTCCAGAGCACAATTTCCGAAGCACGTTTTCCGATGGATACAATGAGCGAACCCAAGCCCGTCCGGCCGAACGTCATGGACGTTCGCGTCATTCTCGAAGCCTGTCCGCCCCCGTTGGCGGACCGCGACAAGGCGTACGCCGTGCTGCGGCAAAGCTTCGCGTGTTACAACTCGTTTCACGCGATCAGTATTCCCGACTTGCAGGACGAGGGCGAGTTCATGCGCGAGCGCGCGCGCGTTCCCAACGAGGAATTCGCGAGCTGGCTGCGCGAGCTCACCGAAAAGCCCCTCAGCCTCTACAAAGTGGTGGTCGGCTGCTCGAAGAGCGACATGGAGAAGTGGTTGTCGCACGCCGCGGCCATCGGCTGCCACGACATCTTCGTGGTGGGCGGCGATTCCAGCTCCAAGCAATATCGTCAAGACGGGCTGACGGTGGGTACTGCCGCCGAGCTCGCCGCAGAGCGCGGCTTCAGCTGCGGCGGCATCATCATTCCCACGCGGCGCAAGCAGTTCGTCGCACGGCCCGCGTCCGAGGACGAAGTCGACCGCGTGATCGAGAAGATCAACGATCACGGCATCCGCTTCTTCAGCACGCAGATTCTTTACGAAAGCGAATGGATGTGCAGTCTCTTGCTGGATCTCGTGCGACGCATGGACAAGCAGGAGCTGCCCAAGATTTTTCTCACCTTTTCGCCGTTCGTGGTGCCGGAGGACATTCACTTCGCGAAGAAGACACTGGGTGTCTTCATGCCGGCCGACGTCGAGCGCATGCTCAAAGGCGCGCGCAGCATGCGCGAAGCCTCGATCTCGTCGCTCACCGGCGTGTGGGAGCGCTTGTCGTCGTTCGCGGGACAGATCGGCTATCCCGCCGACCGCTTGGGCGTCAACGTGGAGTATCTCGACTCGCGCAACCCGCGCTCGGTCGACGCCTCCTTCGAGCTGGCCGAAGAATTCGGGCGCATCTTCCGCAAGGCGCCGACCTCTTAACCGCTTGATCCCATCCCCGGGACTGGGTGCCGCGTGAGCCGCGACGTCATCGCGTCGGTCGACGTCGTCTCCGCCGACATTCCTCTCACCGATCCGTTCGTCATCTCGCGCGGCCGCATCTCCGTGGCAGAGGTGGCTTTCGTGCGCCTGACGCTCGAGGACGGTACCTGCGGCTTTGGCGAGATTGCGCCCTTCGCGGCACTCACCGGGGAAACGCGCGACCAGTCCGCAGGCGACGCCCAGCGCCTGGCGGCGACGGTGGTGGGACGCGAGGCCGGTTCGTGGTGGGACATCGCGGCCGATCTGGAAGTGGCCGCCCCCGATGATCCGGCGGCGCGCGTCGGATTGGAGTGCGCGCTCGCCGATGGACTCGCCCGTTCGCGCGGCGTGCCGCTGCACGCACTGTGGGCCGAGCATGGCGGTGTCGCGGACGTGCGTGAGCGCGAGACCGACGTCACCCTTCCCATGCTGGATGATGCGCGCGTGCAGGCGCTGGCCGAGTCGTGGGTGGGGCGCGGCTTTCGCACCCTCAAGCTCAAGGTCGGCAACCCCGATATCGAAAAGGACATCGCGCGCGTGGAATCGCTGGCTCGCCGGCACCCGCGCGTCGACTTCATTCTCGACGCCAATCAGGGATACGATCGCGCCGCCGCGGCGACGTTCGTCGAGCGACTTGCTTCATTGCACGAGCGCATTCGTCTCATCGAGCAACCGGTCGCGCGCGACGACATCGAGGGCATGGCGAGCTTGTGCGCGTCGTCGCCGGTTGCCATCGCCGCCGACGAATCGGTGTTCACCTTGCCCGATGTGCAGCGCGTGATCGCGGCCAAAGCGGCCCACGTGGTGAATCTGAAAATCATGAAGTCGGGTCTCGCGCAGACCATCGAGATCGCACGCGCCGCGCGCGACGCCGGTCTGGGGCTCATGATCGGCGGTATGATGGAGACCCGGCTCGCGATGGGCGTTTCCTTCTCCTTGGTCCTGGGCTTCGGCGGCATCGACCATCTCGATTTGGACACCCCGCTCCTCATGGCCGACGACCCGTGGGTGGGCGGCTACACCTACGATGGTCCGCGCATGATCCCGTCCCTCGAACCCGGATTGGGGATGCGACCGAAAAGCTCTTAGCGTCCCCCGGCGGGTGTCCTCCAGCGTGGCATGCGCGGGTGGCGCCCAGCGGGCGCCCACAAGCGAGGGACTACTAGCGCGTAGTCGCGGTGGACCGAGCGCAGTGGGCTGCTGGACGACAGGACCCGCGCAGGCTCCCAGCCGCCGGGCAGTGTTCAGGGAAAGGGGGTTGCGCGCCCCGTCCGGCGGCGGTAGCATGCCCCGATCGTTGAGCGCGCTCTTGGAGCCGGTAGGAAACCCGACCGGGGGCGCTTTGTATAACCGGCCATAATTCCCAACCATCGACCTCGAACCGTCTCCGGAGGAGTACGCCATGGCGGATGGTGCGCGACGCATCATGATCGAGGCGAAGGGGCTGTCGAAGTACTACGGCCCGTTCGTCGCCATCAAAGACATCAGTTTTTCGATTCCCGAAGGCCAGATCGTGTCGTTCCTCGGCCCCAACGGCGCGGGGAAGTCGACCACGATGAAGATTCTGGCCGGCTATTTGGCGGCCAGCGCGGGGACCGCGCGCATTGCCGGTTTCGACATGACGGTCGAACGGCTGGAAGGCGCGCGCCACCTGGGCTACTTGCCGGAGAACGGCCCGCTCTACAACGACATGACCCCCATCGAGCTTTTGACCTTCTTCGCCGAAGCGCGCGAGCTCGCGCCGGCGAAACTGAAGGAGCGCATCGCCGTGGTGGTGGAGCAGTGCGCGCTCAAGGACGTGATGGAAAAGCCCATCGGGAAGTTGTCGCGCGGATACCGCCAACGCGTGGGCTTGGCACAGGCCCTCCTGCACGACCCGGCTGTCCTTATAATGGACGAACCCACCGCCGGCCTCGACCCCAACCAGATTCGCGACTTTCGCGATAACATCAAGGTACTCGGCAAGACCAAGACCATCCTGATTTCCACGCACATCCTGCAAGAAGTTGAAGCGGTGGCCGACCGCGTCATTCTCGTCCACGACGGACGCCTGCTCTTCGACGGGACGCCGTTTGCGCTGCGCGAAGGCGCATCGCTCGAACAAACGTTCTACCGGCTCACAGGCGGGCGTGGGGCGACGGGAGGCGCGCGCGCATGAAGCGACTCAACGTCAACTGGGCGATCGTCAAAGCGATTTTGCGCCGCGACCTGCGCCTGTATTTCTCGAATCCGACCGGCTACGTGTTCATCACGTTGTTCATCTTCTTGAGCGCGGCGGCGGCGTTCTGGCAGGACCGCTTCTTCTTGAACAACCTCGCCAATCTGGCGCAGCTCAACAACGTGTTTCCTTACCTGCTGCTCTTCTTCGTCCCTGCCATCACCATGGGGGTGTGGTCGGAAGAGCGCAAGCAGGGCACGGAGGAGCTACTGCTGACACTTCCCGCCACCGACTTGGAAGTCGTGCTCGGGAAGTATCTCTCCACGCTCGGTGTGTACACCGCCGCCGTGCTGTTGTCGTTGAGCCATTTGATCGTGTTGTTCTGGCTGGGCCGGCCCGACGTCGGCCTCATGCTGGGCAATTACTTCGGCTATTGGCTGATCGGCGCCGCGTTCATCTCGGTCGGCATGCTGGCGTCGCGCTTGAGCGCGAATGTGACGATCGCATTCATCTTGGGCGCGGTGTTTTGTGCGTTCTTCGTCTACGTGGAGCGCATCTTTGGCGTCTTCGGCAGTGCCGGCGAAGGACTCGGCGCCAAGCTTGCTGTCTTCGAGCCCTTCGGCGACTTCGCGCGCGGAGTCATCAGTCTCGCAGGCATTTTGTATTTCCTGGGCATCATCGCGGTGATGCTGTACCTGAACGTCGTCTTGGTAGGGCGCCGCCACTGGCCGCCCACCGCCGACGGGCACAAGATGGGCTTTCATTACGGCATTCGCACCGCCGCGCTGGGCATCGCCTTCGTGGCGGTGATTGCGCTGGTGGGGCGCGCGGGCGCGCGCGTCGACGTGACCGCCGAGCGATTGCACTCGCTCTCGAAACGCAGCCGCGAACTGGTGAAGGCGATCGACGCCGATCGTCCCGTGTTCATCCAGGCCTTCGTCAGCAAGGACGTTCCGCGCGGCTACGTGCAGGCGCGCGAGAACCTGCTGGGCTTCCTGCGCGAGTTCGACGCCGTGGGCGGCGACAAGGTCCACCTCATCATCAACCACACCGAGCCGTACAGCGAAGAGGCGCGCGACGCGCGCGAGCGCTTCGGCATCCAGCCGGTCGATGTGCCCGAGTTGGCGGGCTCACAAGCCAACGTGAGCAAGGTGTTCATGGGTGTCGCCTTCACCTGCGGCGGCGCCGAGGACGTCATTCCCTTCTTCGACCGCGGCCTTCCCACCGAGTACGAGATCGCGCGCTCGATTCGCGTGGTCGCGCGCACGGAACGCAAGAAGATCGGCGTGGTGAACACCCAGGTGCGAGTGTTCGGCGGGCTCGACTTCAATACCTTCCAGAGCACGCCGCCGTGGCCGGTGGTGGCCGAGCTCAAGAAGCAGTACGACGTCGTGCAGATCGCGGCCCAAGACTCCATCATCGAGAAGGTGGATGCGTTGGTGGTGATCATGCCGTCGTCGTTGTCGCAGGACGAGATGAACCACCTCGAGGGCGTGATCGCGCGTGGCGTGCCCACGTTGTTGGTGGACGATCCGCTGCCGGTGTTCGACGTGGGAATGTCACCGTCCGAAGAAAGCGGTGCGAACGTCAACCCGTTCATGCGCAACCGCGGCCCGCAGCCCAAGCCGAAGGGCGGCATCAATAGCTTCCTCTCGCGCTTCGGGATTTTGTGGAACAAGACGCAGATCGTGTGGGATCGCTACAACCCGCACCCGGAGCTGGCGAACTTGCCGCCCGAGGTGGTGTTCGTCGGCCGCGGCAACGCCAACCCGCAGTCGTTCAACCAGGCCTACCTGGCGTCCGCGGGGCTGCAAGAAGTCGTCTTCCTGTTCCCGGGCTCGATCGCGAAGGAAAGCGCCTCGTCGTTCGGTTTCGAGCCGATCATCAAATCGAGTCTCACGGCCGGTGTCACCGACTACAACCAAGTGGTGCAGAAGAGTTTCTTCGGCATGGGTATTGTTCCGTACGGCGGGCCGCGCTACACCACCGGCGCAGACTATCCCATCGCCGCGCGCATCTCCGGCCAGAGCGTGGAAGCAGGCGACACCACGCGCGCCGACATCATCTTCATCGCCGACCTCGATTTCATCTCGGACCAGTTCTTCGAGATTCGCCGCCGCGGTATGGAGAACCTGGATTTCGACAACGTCTCGTTCTTCTTGAACTGCATCGACGTGCTGGCGGGGGACGATTCCTTCGTCGAGCTGCGCCGGCGCCGCGTGCAGCACCGGACGTTGACCACGGTGGAAGCGCGCACGCGCGCGTACGCCGAGAAGCGCGCGGTGGACGAACAGCAGGCCACCGCGGACGCGCAGGCCGCCTTGGCCGAGGCGCAACAGCGCCTGGACGCCAAGGTCGCCGAAGTGCAGGGCCGCACCGACCTCGACGCCACCACCAAACAAATCATGGCGCGCAACCTCCAAGAGGCGGAGTCGCGTCGCTTCGAGGCGTCCAAGGCCTCCATCGAATCCGCGCGCGACGCGAAAATCGACGGCAGCAAGCAAGAGATGGAATCGCAGGTGCGCCGCATTCAGAGCAGCATCAAGACCCTGGCGGGGCTATTGCCGCCCATCCCGGTGTTCGCGCTGGGCGTGTTCATTTTCATGCGCCGCCAGAAGCGCGAGCGCGCAGGGGCCGAAGCCGCGCATCGGTTGCGCGACTAGCAAACGGAGACGACGATGACCGAGATGCGTAAGACCATGACCTTCGCCGGAGCAGCACTCGTGCTGGCCGCACTCGCCCTGGCGACCACTCCGCGGCAGAAGGCACCGGATGAGTTCTTCGACCAAGGCGAGCCGTTCTTTCCCGACTTCAACGATCCCAACTCGGCGCGCACGTTGGAAGTCGTCGACTGGGACGAAGCCACCGGTGCCGCGGTGCCGTTCAAGGTCACGTACCAAGGCGGCCGCTGGACCATTCCGTCGCACCACGGCTATCCCGCCGACGGCAAGGATCGCCTGGCCAAGACCGCGGCCAGCGTCATCGGCATTACCAAGGACGATTTTCGTACCGACAACACCGCCGATTACGAAGCGTGCGGTGTCATCGATCCGCTCGACGCCACCAGCACCAGCACCACCGGGCGCGGCAAGCGCGTCACCATCAAGGGCGACAACGACGTCGTGCTGGCCGACCTCATCATCGGCAAGTCGTTCGAAGGACGCGACGGCTTTCGGTTGGTGCGCGTCCCCGGCGAGAAGCGGGTGTACGGCTGCCGCATCAACCTCGATGTTTCGACCAAGTTCAAGGATTGGATCGAGCCCGACCTAATGCTCATCGACAAGGGCGAGATCGATCGCATCACGCTCAAGGATTATTCCATCGATGAACGGTCGGGGCGGCTCGACCAGCGCGACGAAGTCCCGCTGTCGAAAGAGGGCGATCATTGGATCATGCCGCGCACACCCGCCGGTAAGGAAGTCGACACGTACAAGGTCAATAACCTGATCAGCGCCATCGACGAGCTCACCATCGAAGGCGTGCGCCCCAAGCCGGAGGGCCTGACCGCAACCTTAGCGCGCGCCGGCGGCGGCGTTTCCATCTCGCAAGAGGACATGATCTCGCTGCAGGACCACGGATTCTATTTCGCGCGCGACGGGCGCCTGGTGTCCAACGAAGGCGAGCTGCAGACGCGCACCGCCGACGGGGTTACCTACACGCTGCGCTTCGGCGAAGTGGTCTTCGGCCAGGGACTGGCGGTGACGGCCGGCGCCACCGGCGGCGCGCAGTCGGGGGCCAGCGGCGAGAACCGCTACTTGATGATCACGGCGTCATTCGATCCGAAGTTGTTTCCGGAGCCGGCGAAGTCGAACAATCGCTCGTTCGAGGGGAAGCCGGACAGCGTGCTCACCCTCGACGAGCGCAAGCAGAAGGATATCGACGCAGCACACGCGCACTGGGTCGCACGCATCAGCGCGGGGCAGAAGCGCGCCGACGACCTCAACGACCGCTTTGCGAAGTGGTACTACGTGATCTCGGCGGAGAGCTTCGACAAACTGCATCTGAAGCGCGCGGATCTTATCAAGGAGAAGGCGAAGCAGAGCTGAAAAGTAGTTAGCGCGATGGAGATGCCTTCGCTCCCTTTAAGGAGCTCAATGGACATGCCTTCGCTCCCTAAAAGCTGCGCGATGGAATCTATAATCGCGCACTTTAACGTCCGCTCGGGCATGTCCATTGAGCTCGCCCACTCCATCGCGTCTTAACTAAAGAAAGAAAAAGGCTCCGGTGTTCCCGGAGCCTTTTGTAATTCAGGGCTATGCACGAAAGCTAGAAGCCGAGCTCTTTCTTGCGCGCTTGGGCGGTGGGGAGCTCGGGCTGCTTGTCGGTGATGAGCGGCAGCTTGCCGGCGCGCTCGGCGTTGATCTGGGTCCACTGCTTCTGGTCGTCGGGCACGTCTTCCTCGGGGAAGATGGCTTCCACCGGGCACTCGGGGGCACAGGCGTCGCAGTCGATGCACGAGTCGGGATCGATGTAGAGCATCTCGTCGTCGGCGTGGAAGCAGTCGACGGGACACACCACGACGCAGTCGGTGAAGCGGCATCTCTGGCAATTGCCCGTAACCACGTAGGTCATTCAAATCTCCTCGTAAGCGAATGCGGCGCCGAAGAATAGGGTCGGTACAACGCCCGCGTCAAGCGGCTTTGCGGGGCCCGCGCGCGGCTAGGGCGGCGAGGAGGGCGCACAGCCACGCGGCGGCACCCGCCCCGGCGAAGGGGAGTGCGGCGCGCTTGCGGGTGCGTTCGGCGTCTGCAAGCTTGCGCTTCGAGCGGCTGATGTCGAGGCCGAGGTCGCGCTCGACCATCTCCAACTTGCGAAGGCTGGCGTCGTAGCTCCGCCCGGTTTCGCGCATCGACTTGCCGGACGTGAGCTTCACCGAGTCGGGAACCGCCGACATGCTTTTCATGAAGGCCTGATACTGCAGGCTCAGCTGGCTGGCCTCGGTGCGTGTGGCCTTGAGCTGGGTTTGCTGCTCCGCGAGCTTGCCCTTCCACACCTCGACCTGCTTGCCCCCGCGGAACCACGATATGGCGGCCCAGGCCAAGAGCGCGGCACCGGCCAATGCCAGCAGGCGCGAGATGGTTTTCAGGTGCGATCGGTTCATGGTCGCGGCATTTTTTCCGATTCGGCGGCGGGTGTCAAGCCGCGCTGGGCGCTCACCATTTCGTCGAACAGGGCCTTCACCGGGCGCATGGCGTCGTCCCAACGCGCGCGTTCGGCGATGATGCGCAGGTTGGTACCCGCAGCGCGCTCGCGGAGTTCCGTGTCGCGCCAGGAGTCGATGATGGCGACGGCGAGCTTGGTCGCTTCGCCGGGCGGGACCAGGCGGCCGTTGACGCCGTCGGTAATCCACTCGCGGTTGGCGGGAATGTCGGTGACCACCGGGAACAGCCCGCACGCCATCGCTTCCAAGAGCGAGACGGAGGTGGTATCCGATCGCGCCGCGGAAACGTAGACGTGGTGCGCTTGCAAAAGCGAGGGCATGCGCGCGTGCTCGACGTTGCCCACGAAGGTGATGGCCGTCGCGGCGGGCGAGTGGCTCGCCTGCGCGCGCAGGGCCGCGGCGCGCGAGCCCTCGCCCGCGACGGTGAGCGCGGCGTCGGGGAGCGCCTCACGCACGGCGGCGAAGGCGTCCACCACGGTTTCCACACTGTAGACGGGCTCGAGCTTGCGGTTGGTCACGATGCGGGGGCCGCTGGCCGGAACCGTCGCGGGATGGAAGGTCGCCGTATCGACGCCGTAGGGAAACGTGAGGATGCGCCCGGCGGGAACACCGAAGGCGCGAATGCGCTCGGTCATGACCTCGGCGTCGGACGTGACCCACGCCGCGCGCGCCATCACGAAGCCGACGCGGCGCCGGTGGAATTCGCTCTTTTGCGGATCCGTCATGACATCGCTGCCCCAGGTGGATAGCACCCAGGGGCGCGGCGACACCAGTGCCGCGATGAGGCCGTAGTTGGGAACGAAGTGAGCGCTCACCACGTCGGGGCGGAATTGGTGCGCGATGCGGCGCACCATCACCGACGCGAGCGGATAACGCACCGCGTCGGGAAGCACTTCGGACACCTGGATATGGCGGAACGCGGTGGGGAAGCCGTCGCCGTTCTCCAGCGAAACCGTGAGGACGTCGTAGCCGTAACCGGAGAAATACAGCGCCCAGCGGCGCAGGTGCACCTGGCGCGCATCTCCCAAGAGCAGCATGCGCGGTGCCGCGGCGGTTGGGTGCGGGGACATTGCAGGCGAGTGTAGAGCGGTGCCGCTCGCGTGTCAAAGAGTGGCACCGCCGGTTGACACCCGTACGGTCAGGGGCTACGCTTTCCGTCCCCCTGGAAAAAAGCGCCGGCTCGCATGACGCCGGCAGTTCAAGGAGTGAGGATTCGGATGAGACGAATTTGTATTGCCATCGTTTTGCTGGCCACGCTGGCGTCGTGCCGCAGCAAGCAGCACCCGGTCGATGTGTACGTCAGCCCTGCCATGGAGTCGGGCGCACAGCCGCCCGTCGAAAAGATCGCCGTGCTGGGTACGGCGACGTCGCTCAGCGACTCCGAAGACCCCGACAAGATTGCGCCGAGGACGATGGAGCGTCTCCTCATCCAGGCGCTGGAGCAGCGCCAGGACTACCACTTCATCGCGCCCAACACGGTCGACTACGTGATCGACGCGAAGTCGTGGCGCGACCGTTATCAGAAGTTCTTGCGCTCGTTCGCGGTGTCGGACAAAGTTGACACGGCGTTTTTAACCGAACTCACCAACGAGCTGCAAGCCGACGCCGTACTTATTCAGGTGGTCGACCTGTGGCAAAAAGACGAGGTCGACATCACCGAGAACGCCACCCCCGCGACTTATGTGGGTGCCACGGTCACCGTCGTCAACGCGAAGGATGGGTCGATCCTATTCCGCGCCAGCGATGAAGACTACATGGAAGGGGCGCGCACCGATACCGCGGATCGCTCGCTGGTCACGAGCGAATCGGGTGCGGTGCAGTCGGACTTGGGAGAAAAGTTGTACAAGGCACCGCCCTTCGACCAGGTTGCCATCAAGGTCGCGACCGCGCTCGCAACCAGCTTGCCACCTCGTTAGGGGCGTGTGACGAGCGACGCGCGCTGGATGCGCGAAGCCATCGGCGAGGCGGAACGTGCGATCGCCGGCGGCGAGGTCCCGGTGGGTGCGGTGGTGGTACTGGACGGCCGTGTGGTCGGCCGCGGCCACAACCGCACCGAAACGAGCGGGCAGCCTTTCGAGCACGCGGAAATCGTGGCGCTCTGGGACGCGGTGGCCAATGTCGGCTCCCACGCGCTCGAGCAAGCGGTGCTGTATTCGACCATCGAACCTTGTGTGATGTGCATCGGCGCAGTACTCCTGGCGAGGATGCCGCGCGTCGTATTTGGTGCTCGCGAACCCCGCACGGGTGCGTGCGAAAGTGTGCTCGCGGTACCGAACGAGCCGCGTTTGTGGCACCGCGTGGCGGTGCTGGGCGGGGTGGAAGAGGACGCGTGCCGCGCCTTGATGCAACGATTCTTCGAAGCTCGCCGGTAGCCGAGCAGGCACCGGAGGCAAACAATTCCGATTCGGCGGAGAGATGCGAGAGTGGCTGAATCGGCACGATTGGAAATCGTGTGAGCCCGAAAGGGCTCCGAGGGTTCGAATCCCTCTCTCTCCGCCATTTTGATCGAAACAACACGACTATGGGCGCTTTACCCTCCCCGGCATCGGAGAAACGCTCCGCCGCATGGTTCTGCGGCGACGGAGCCGTTACCGGTGTGGGCAGTCTTCCCTTCGTTGAACCGTCGCGTGCCATCGATTTGATTGCGCGCTGCGCGCCCGAGCTGCCGTTCTGGCCGCAGCTGCGCCGCATCTCATCGCGCGAAGCCATCATCCCGCAGTTTCTGGGCCCGTCATTCAAGCACGTGGTGCGTGTCCGCGGTGAGTACGCGTATCACGTCCCCGCCGACCGTCTCGATCGTTTCAGCGCGAGCCTCGCGCGCGACGACGCCAAGCTCGAGTCCGCCAACGCTGTCGGCTTCTACGCGTTTCTCGACGCCTACAGTCGCGGCGCTTTTCCGCACGCGCGCGCAGCCAAAGGGCAAACGTTGGGTCCCGTCACCGGCTCGTGTGCGCTGGAAACCGACAGCGGACCGCTCCTGCAGAATCACGAGCTGCGCGCACTTATCGCCGACCACGCGGTGCGCATGGCCAATTGGCAGGCAGAAGCACTGCTCCGCGTGGCCCCGTCGGTGGTGCTGGTGCTCGACGAAGCCTACCTCGGGGTGGTGTTGCGCACGCGGCCGGAGCTGCGCGGTGAAGTGATCGCACTGTTGCGCGCTGTGGTGTTGCGCATCCGCCGTCCGGGTGTGTTGGTCGGGCTGCACTGCTGCGACGAGCTGCCGTTCGCGGTCGTCGCCGAGATCGGGCCCGACATCTTGTCGTTCGACGCGCACCACGGCGGCGGTGCGTTTGCCAACGACGCCGATGCGCGCCGTTTCGTCGCCGAAGGCGGCCACGTGGCGTGGGGGTGGGTGCCGACGCGCGATGACTTGAGCAGTGTGAGCGCCGACGCGGTCGTCGACCGCTGGGTCGGTGTGGCCAAGCGCATCGCCGAATCCGGTGACGGCATCGACCTCGCCCGCATCCGCTGCCGCTCATTGGTGACCGCGTCGTGCGGTTTAGCGGGGTCGAGCGAAGCCACCTGCGAGCGCTCCTTCGCGCTCGCCAAGGAGATCTCACAGCGCT
>JAICFA010000069.1 GCA_025923935.1 Candidatus Krumholzibacteriia bacterium | reverse complement strand
GTAACTCGTCGGCGAGCGCTTGCACCGCGCGTGCTCCCGCCGGACGGTCGACGGCGTGCTCGACGGCGAAGGCGCGCGCGAGCACGCGCTTCACGTTGCCGTCGACGGCAGCCAGCGGACGCGCGAACGCGATCGACATTACCGCGGCACGCATGTAGGGACCGACTCCGGGGAGTGCGCCGAAGCGATCCGGATCGTCGGGCACGCCGGCACCGGCGAGGGCGCGCGCGGCGGCGTGCAGATTACGCGCGCGCGCGTAGTAGCCCAGTCCCTCCCAGTGCTTGAGCACGTCGTCCAAGGGTGCGGCGGCGAACGCCGCCAAGTCGGGGAAGCGCGTCAGGAATCGCTGGTAGTAAGGGATGACGGTGCGCACTTGCGTCTGCTGCAGCATGACCTCGGAGACCCAAATGCGATAGGGATCGTCGGTGCGCCGCCAGGGCAGGTCGCGGCGATTCTCGTCGAACCAGTCGAGCAGCTCGCGCGTCATTCGCCGGGAGGCGCGTGCGGAGTGCGTGGGCATAGGAACTACGTGCGGAAAATGGTCGACTCGCGCTTGAACCACCACACCGAGCCGTACAAGCTGAGCAGTGCCAAGCCAATCAAGGAAACGTACACGGCAATCAGGTGTGGGGTTTGAATCGTGCCCGCCAAAATCTCTTTGGTGGCCAACGACACGTTCAACACCGGGATGACGGCCGTGACATACGTCATCTCGATTCCGGGCATGAGACCGATGGCGGCCGGGACGATGATGGCGACGTTGAGGGGCGAGATCAAGCTCTGCGCTTCCTTGAAGGATCGCGCCGACAGCGACACCGACAACAACACGCCCGCGAAGAAAATGGTGAGGGGCAGCAACAGGCTCAGCACCAAGATGATGGTGTCCCAGCCAAGCATCTTCATGATGATGTCCATGAACTCGGGCGGGATGTTGGCGGTCTGCTTGATGCCGATGTACAACCCGATGATCGACACCGTGGCGGACATCAACCCCGACAACACCACCACTCCGAACTTACCCAGCAAGATGTGGAAGCGATTGACCGGCGCGGTCAAGAGCGTCTCCATGGTGCCGCGCTCTTTTTCGCCCGCGCCCAAGTCGATGGCGGGATACATCGCACCCATGAAACAGAAAATGATGAAGATGTAGGGCAGCATGCCGCCCACGGCTTTGCCCACGCGCTCCTCGATGCTGGCCACGTTTTGGGCGCGCACATCCACCGCGTCGACGACGGCGGAGTCGATCGCTAGGCGATTGAAGCGCTGCGCGAGCAGCGTTTTCTCGTACTGGTCGAGCGGTTTGCGCAGCCGGTTTTCCACGATGTCGCGGTCGTCGGTGGACTTGAAGTAGAAATCGACGCGTCCGGAGCGGTTCGCGGCCACGTCTTGATCGAACGACTCCGCGAACACGAACGCACCATCGAGGCTGTCCGACTGGATCATCGCGGTCACACTGTCCGCCGCCACGCCGTCGACGAGGGTGAGCCCGCTGCGCCCGTGCATGGACGACACGAAGTCGGCCGCGTTGCCGCGGTCGACCAGTGCCACGCGCAGGGTTTTCACGCGCTGCTTTTGCGCCTGCCGTTTTTCGATCGAAGACATCACTCGGAACAGCAGCGGGAACAATAAGAGCGGAATGATGATCATGAACACGATGGTGCGCCGGTCGCGGATCGAATCGATTAGCTCTTTCTTGAACACCGTGGCGATCGTCTTCATCCGGCGGCCTCGATGCGGCGAATGAACTCATCTTCGAACGACGTGGCTTGCATCTCGCGCTTGAAGGCGTCGTAGGTCCCGTCGTAGAGCAGGCGGCCGCGGTGAATCAGCGCCAAGTCGTCGCACAGCTGGTCGACCTCGCCCATGCGGTGGGTCGAGAACAGGACCGTCTTGCCGCGGTCGCGCGCGCGCCGGATCAAATCCACGATGCCGCGCGACGCCAATACGTCCAGGCCGGACGTGGCCTCGTCCAGCACCAGCACCTCGGGGTCGTGAATCATGGTTCGTGCGATCGAGACTTTTTGCTTCATCCCCGTCGACAGCTTGCCGATGCGGCGGTCGGCGTACGCGTTCATGTCGAGCGCCTGGAACACCTCGGCGCGCCGGCGCTCGTAGTCGCCACGCGGCACGCCGTGCAAATTGGCGTAGTAGCGGACCAGCTCGTTGGGAGTGAGGCGGTCGTACAGCTGGGTTGAGCCGGTGAGGAAACCGAGTGACGCGCGCACGCGCTCCGGCTCGCGCACGGTGTCGAAGCCTTGTACCAGCACCGTGCCCGATGTCGGGCGCAGCGTGGTGGCGATCATGCGCAGCGCGGTAGTCTTGCCGGCGCCGTTGGGGCCCAGCAGTCCGAAAACGCGCCCCGGCTGGCACGCGAAGCTCACGCCCGACACCGCGTCGACCGAGTCACCGCGGAAGGCCGAGCCCATTTCGCGCTTCTGCTGGCGCGACAGCTTGAACGTCTTGGTGACGTTACGGACTTCGATCATGGTGCGGGAGAATACAGGACGGTTGCGAGGAGGTGCAAGGGCCGAGCTACTTCACGAGCACCATGCGGCGCGTTTCGCTGTGTGAGCCCGACTGCATGCGGTAGAAATACACCCCGGAGGCCGCCAGCCGGCCGGCGTCGTCGCGCCCGTCCCAGCCCGTTTGGTGCGTGCCGGGCGGGAAGTCGCGGTCGAGCAGGCTGCGCACGCGCCGGCCCGCGACGTCGAAGATGGAGATGGTCACGCGGCCGCCGCGGGTGAGCTCGAAGGGAATGCGCGTCGACGGATTGAAGGGGTTGGGAACGTTCTGCTTCAGGTGAAATGCTCCGCCTGCGGAGCGCTCCGTCAAGGTCGTCGGTATCACGGTGAACACGAACAACCCGTTTTCGATGTCGCACACCAGGATGTTGCCGCTCGGCAAGTAGACGTACGCACCAATGGCCCCGATGAAACCCTCGCCGGTGCGTTTCGAGGTGTCATATTGGCCGGCGAGGGAGGGCTGCGTCGGGTTGGAGATGTCGTACACGCGAAAACCCGCGGAGTAATACGCGACGTACGCGAGATCGCCGATCACATAGATGTTGTGCACGGTCGCACTCTCGTTGAGCTGCCCCACTCGCACCGGCGACGCCGGGTCTTGAATGTCCCAAATCGTGATGTCCGGCGTGGCACCGCCGGCGAGCTCGTCGCACAGATAGAGATAGCGCTGGTCTTCGGTGACGTCGCCGCTGTGGTGGAAAACAATGGACGGATCGTCGATCACGCCCAGCGTGTCGGGGTCCGCCGGGTTGGACACGTCCCAGATCACGGTGGCGTCGCGGCCGTGAAAATCGAACAACCGATCCGTGCCCTTCGGCGTGGAATCGTGCCCTTCGCCGCCCGACTGGAACAGCTGGTTGGGTGCGGTCGGCGTCGTGAGATCGTAAATGCGCAGTCCCGGGAACTCGGCGTACAGAATTCCGGTCGACGAGATTTGCAACGTGTGCGCCGACGGAAATCCCACCGGGTGCACGATGGGATTGGACGGATCCGCGATGTCGATGACGCGACTATCGTTGCCAGAGGTGTTGCCGTCGCAGGTGTAGAGGTAATGATCCCACGTCTTCACGTCGAACCCCGGCACGCCGTCGATTTGGGCGGCGATGCGTGCGGTGGCGGGGTCGGTGACGTCGACGATGTAAACCTTGTCATGATTGTCGCCGACGATGGCGTACTCGCGCAGCGTCGACTGATCGACGTAGCCGACGACGTTCACCAGAAAGACGCTGTTGGGAAGATTGACGCGCCCGACGAGCTGGACGTCCACGGCACCGCGGCCGGGCAGTGCCGCCAGTGCGACGAGGACTGCGGCGAGAGACGAGCTGCGGGCGAGCGTCTTCATCGGGACGACTCTAGCGCATCGCGAGTTATTTCAGCAATACCAGGCGTCCGGTGTCGGTGTGGCCGCCGGCCGCGAGCCGCACGAAGTACACGCCCGATGCGACGCGCGCACCGTTGGAGCGCGCGCCGTCCCAGCGCACCTCGTGCCGTCCGCCCGGCATGCGCGCACGGGTGAGGGTGCGCACCAGGGCGCCCTTGATGTCGTAGACGGCGAGCACGACGTCGGCGGGCTGGTCGATTTCGTACGCGATGGTGGTCGCAGGATTGAACGGATTGGGATAGCTCGCGAGTAAATGCGCCGAACGTGCCGCGGGCGTTCCGCCGATCGCCGTGGGCACCCCGGCGAAGTCTTCGACCTGGAAGAGATACAACCCGTTGACGCTGTCCGACACATACACGATGCCCCCGGGCCCCCAGGGATACACGCCGTAGCAGCCGTCATAACCGTCGCCCGTGAGCCCCGGCGCGGTGTCGTAGGTGTCGAGCAGCACCGGGTTCATCGGGTTGGAGACGTCGTAGACACGAAAGCCGGCCGTGTAATGCGACGCGAAGGCAAAATTCCCGATGATGTAAAGATTGTGAATGGTCGCGGTGGGATCGTGCAAACCGATGCCCACTTTTTGTGCCGGTGTCGCCGCCAGGTCCCACACCGTGCAGTCCTTGGTGCCGCCCACCGCCAGCTCGTCGTTCAAGAATAGGTAACGGCCGTCTTCGGTGGCGTCGCCGCTGTGATGATAGGTGATGGTCGGATCGGTGATGGTCTTCAGCAATGCGGGCGCAGTGATGTTGGAGATGTCCCATACCTTGGTTCCCGCGTAGCCGTGGAAGTCGTACAGTCGGTCGTACTCGATGTCGACGGTGCTGTCGTGGCCGTGGGTGAGATCGCCGTCGTACCACATGTACGCCGACGGGGTGGGATCGGCGTTCAAATCGAAGATGCGCAGGCCGGGTATCTCGGCGAACAAATAACCGCCGGGATGAACGGCGAACGCGTGAACATTGATAAAAGCGGGCGAGATGACGGGCGAGTCCAGGTTGGTGATGTCGATGGCGCGGCTGGACGCCAACGGCATTCCGAAGCGCCCTTCACACGTATAGATGTAGTTGCCCCACACTTTGACGTCGAAGCCGAACACGCCCGAGCCGGTGATGATCTTGCGCACGAAGGGGGTCGTGGGATCGGTGACATCGACGATGACGGGCCCGCTGTCCCAGTCGCCGATCACGGCGTAGTTGTGGCCGTCGCGCTGGAACCCCCAAATTTGCGTGAAATTGTTGCTGCTGAACGGCTTGATTTGCCCCACCAGGGTGATATCGCCGTGCGCGGCGAAGGCGGGGACGACGGACAGAGCCGACAGGGTCACGAATGATAGTGCGAGTAGCGTGCGCGCGTGCGGGCGGCGTATGCAGGGGTGCATGTCGATCTCCTAGGGCACACACGGGTGCCGGTCTGACGCGGGGGATCGTCGTCGATGGTTGTGGATGTGCGACTAAGTTAGTGGCGAGCGGGGCCGCGGTCAACGGGGCTCTTGGCCCTCCGCGAGACGCCCCATTTTTGCTTCCACTCGCTGCACCAGACCGCTCGAGCTCGTGCGCAGCGCGGCGCCGTCGAGTCGTCCGTCGCTCGCCTTCACTTCCAGCGCGGGTGGAGGCAGTAGTGCGGTGAATTTCGCGGCGGTGTCGTACACACGCACGCAACCCGGGCCGCGGGGGCCCCACACGCGTGCGACAGCGCCGGTCGGATCCCAGAAGCACACGATGCGCGAGTCGCCCGCGCGCCCGGCGACGAGGGCGGCGCGCAGCGGTGTTTCCGAGTCGGTCTCGCCGTCCAAGATGACGTAGGCGCGCAAGCGCTTGCTGGGGTTCGCGCGCACCACCGCCGCGATGGTGTCCATCATCGCCAGCGATGCGGATTCATCGGTGGGGAATATCGCCACCATGCGGACCGTGCCCTGCGCCAAGTTGAGGAAGGCCGCAGCGTGCGCGAATTTTTCGATGCGCCGCACGTCGCGCGTCCCCGAGTCGGGAGTCTGCGCGAACGAGTTCACCGCCGCGAGGAGCGCGGCGGCTGCGATGAGGCAGTGAACACGGGCGAAAGCGGTCATGCGACGGGGCAGGTACAACGATCCGTCCTAATTCCGGGGTGGTGTCAGCCATCATTATACCACCGTGGCACCCGTGCTGGAAGAACGGTTCGCCCGATTCTCGGCACTACCAGTCGACCCGCGGCGTGGTTCCGCACCCCGGCCCGAGCAGCAGCGCGTTCAACAGCAGGCGCTCGCCCGCGTGGAAGTAACCGCGGAAGTTGGGCGTCGAGACGAAAACCACCACCTGCCCGCTGCCGACCGAGTTGTGCGCCGCGAACACCGTTTCCGCCCAGCGGTCGCGTGCCTCTTCCCACAGGAGTCCTGACAAGCGCAGGCGCGTCGCCGGTGCGAGGCGCGCGGGCACCTGCACCGCCTTGGTGACCAGCGCGCGATTGGTGTTGAGGAGCACCGGAATCGTACTGCCGCACCCGTAGGCGAGCCAATCTTCTTCGTCGAGATCGACCGCCACGATGGCACCCCGCGGGGCCAGCTTGCGGGCGAGTTCGTCGGTTTGCTTGCGCGCCTCGAGGTCGACAGAGGGTTTTTCCTCATCGTCTTTCTTCTTGGCCGCTGCTTTCGGCTTCTCGTTCGTCCACAACGTGAGGCTGTCGAGGGCTGTCGCGAACGCGCGCTTGGACGCGTCCAGCGCGGCATCGTACTCGGGCATGTCTTTCAACACTTGATCGCGCAGCCGGACCGACGCCAGGGCCACCGAGGTATCCGCCAACACCGCCGCGCCGACGCCGTCGGCGATGAGCGTGCCACCGGCTTCCACCCACGTCTTCAAGTTGGCGATGCCGGGCGCGCGTAACAGTCCCTTGTAGCCGTCCACGCCACCGAAGAAATCCGGCAGGACGATGACGTTGTACTTGGATAGATCGGTGTCGGCGACGCGAGTCACATCGATCACCGAGGTGCGCATAGCGAGGCGGCTGTCGAGCAAGTGCCAGGTGGCACCGAAGCTGTTGGTGCTGATGCCGGTCCCGCCGATGAGGGCAATGCGGGGCGCAACCAGCAGGTCGAACTCGTTGCCGCCCAAGTCGGCGTATTGACCGCTCGCCAATCCGCGGTCGAGGCCAACCACGTCCACACCCGCCGCCTCGGCCAGCTCGCGCAGCGCGGCGACGTCGAGGTTGGGATTACTCGAGCGTCGAATCAGCAAGCTGCCGCGTGGCATGACGGTGTCGCCGGCGCGAAACGGCTTGCGCGAGCACCACACTTTGACGCCGCGTTCGTACAAACGCGCGAGCAGCTCGAGCGAGCGATCGTCGCGACCGTCGAAGGCGAAACCGACCTTGGCGTTTTCGTTCGACAGCGATCCTTTGCGATCGGCGAGTTTCGCGGGCTCCGTGTCGGCGCGCCAGGCGCCGTCGACCACGTAGCCCTCCAAACCATAGGCGAGCGGAAGCGACCAACCGGTGGTGTCATACAGGCGTGAATCGTCGCGCGCGAGGATGTCCTTGCGCTCGGTTTTCAGGAACGACGTCGGAATGCGAATCTCGAACTCGAGAATGGCTTCCACGAGCTGGCGCAGCGGCTGGTCGGTGCGCACCACCACGCTGCCCGCGGGGATCTGGACGTCGCGCGCCTCGGTGCCGTTCCACATGCGTGCGCGCGACAGCTTGGCCGCCTCAGTCGTGCGCGCGACCTCGATGTGCTGGTGCTGCAGCTTCTCCACGAAGCGGTCGATGCGGCTGCGATTGCTGCCCGCCGCGAACACGAAGGTGCGCGGCTTGGAACGAAGGTTGGCGGTCTTCTGGTCGTAATAGTCCTTCAGCAACTCGGCGCGTCCCGCCGCGACGGCGGACAAATTCGCCATCGAGCCCACGAATTGATGGTGCACCGTCTCGCGGTAGCTCAGAATGGTGCCGTCGGGGCGTTTGACTTGCGAGCCGTCGACACCGGCCTGCTCGAACAAAAATCCGATCGCGCCCAAGTAGATCGACCACGAGCTGCCGTAGCCGGGATAGAGCTCCTCGTTCCACTCCCGCGTGTAGTAGCTCCACCCGAAGCGGTCGAACTCCGCCGCGTGCGCTTTGGCCACGCGCTCCCACCATTTGTGGATGTAGCCCGTCATGTGCGGGTTGAACGGCTCGCGCGGCGGCGAGAAGAGATACGTGTCGAGCGGCCCCATCTCGTGGCAGTCGAGCATGTAGTGCGGCATCCATTCGAGAATCGCCGCGGTGCGGCCGCGCGTTTCGGGGTGCACGAGCGCGAACCAGTCCCGGTTCAAATCGAAGAGGTAGTGATTGGTGCGACCGTACGGCCATAGGCCGGTGTGGCTCATGCTCTGCACGTCGTAGCTTGCGATCACTCCGTTCCATTGCGAAAGCTGGGTCAGCCAGCGCGTGCGTCCATCGGGATTCTCCGTCGGATCGATGATCACCACGCAATTATCGAGGATCTTCTGGGTGACGGCGTCGGTGCCGGCGACGAGCTGGTAGGCGAGTGCGAGCGCGGCGTCGCAGCTCGAGAGCTCGTCGCCGTGAATGCCGTACGCCATCCACGCCACCGCGGGCGTGCGCGCCACCACATCGCCCGGCTTGGTGCTGCCCATGACCCGCGGGTCAGCCAGGCGCCGGCAGTCGTGTTTGATCTCCTGCAAGCGCGACGCGTTGGCCGCGGACGCGATCACCAGGTAGACGAGCTTGCGGCCCTCGTACGACTCGGCGTAGGTGTGCAGCTCTACATTGGGCAGCTGGTCGAGGTACTCGAAGTAGCGAAGGATGTCGGTGTGCGACGAAGGCACCGCGCCGAGCTCGTAGCCCAGGAAATCGGCCGGCGAGCGCACCTCGCTGCGGTAGGTTCCCTCGGGCCAGAAGGGTGCGGTGTAGGCGCCGGTGCCGGGTGCCGTCTCGGTGCGCATGCGCTGGAGGTCGACGGTTCCGGCCACCCCCGGGGTGGCGACGAGGAGAAGAAGGCCGAAACACCGCAATATGGGATGCATGGGATGGCTCACTTGGTTGGTGTGAAGGCGCCCGCAAACTATAGTCATGATTGCCATTACGTCGACGATTGGGTTGCGCGGGAAGGCCGAAGAATAACGAAGTCGCCGCGGCCGTGTCAAACCGCGCGCAAAAGCGTAAACTCCGCAGCGGCAAATCTCGTCTCATGGATAGGAGATTTCGCCATCGACCCTGAATCTGGGCTCCTTCGAGCCGGAGGCGACGCATGAAGCACACGATCATGACCCTGACTATGGTAGCTCTGGTGGCCGCGGCGTTCTCCGCGCCCTTAGCCGGCAAGGATGCCAAGAAGAGCTCGCGCGGTTTCCAGGAAACCGACGTCGACAAGCAGACCTACGAGGTGGGCAAGAACGCCCGCCTGAGCCTTTCCAATTTGAACGGTGGGGTCACGGTGACGGGTTGGGACAAGAACGAGTTCGAAGTCATCGTCACCAAGCGTGCCGGCTCGCGCGCGCAGCTCGACGACGCGAACGTCCAAGTCGACTTCAACGGCGACTATCTGCACATCGAGGTCGAGTACGACTTCGACAACGACGGCGAAGAAGACGAAACCGTCACATTCGATGGCGACGACTTGGTCGATGTCGATTTCGAGATTCGCGCGCCGCGCCATGCTGAGATTCGTCGCATCGAGCTGGTGAACGGCGGTCTCAAGATTTCCGACCTGACCGGCGATGTGAACGCGGCGTCGGTGAACGGCAACGTGTCCGGTGAGGAGCTCTCGGGCGAAACCCATCTTTCGACGGTGAACGGCAACGTGAAGCTGTCGAGTGTGACCAAGCACGACGAGATCGAGCTTTCGTCGGTCAACGGATCGGTCACGCTGTATTTGCCCAAAAACGTCAACGCCAAGTTGACCGCGAGCACGGTACACGGCGACATCCGCGGCGACCTCGGCCACGGCGTGACACACGCCGGCAGCTCGATGGACGCCGTGTTGGGCACGGGCGGGCCGCGCATCGAGTTGGGCACCGTGAACGGGGACATACGCATTCGCCGCGCGGGCTCGGAAAAGCGCGACGACTCGGACGATGATTCCGATTGAATGCGCGACGAGTCGCCGCAACTGGTGGAGCGGTTGCGAGCGGGGGAGCCCGCCGCCTTCCGGGAGATGGTCGAGTGTTACCAACGCGACGTGTATGCGCTCGCGTACGACCTGTGCGGGAATCATCACGACGCGGAGGATCTGTCGCAGGAAGTGTTCATAAAAGCGTTCCGCGCCATCGGCAGTTTTCGAGCGGACGCCAAACTGGGAAGCTGGTTGTATCGCATCACCATGAACGCGCACATCGACAATAAGCGACGGAAGCCGGTGCAGCTGGTGAGCATCGACGCCCGTGACGACGACGAGGCGCAGCCGAGCGAGCGCTCCCTCGAGTTCGCCGCGAGTGGCGCGCGTCCCGACCAGACCGCGGGTGCGGCGCGTTTCCAAGTTGATGTCGAAAACGCGCTGGACGCATTGTCCACGCAGGAGCGCGCGGTGTTCGTACTGCGCCACTACCACGATATGAAGATCGGCGAGATCTCGCAGTCGCTCTCCATTGCCGAAGGCACCGTGAAGAGTCTTCTGTTCCGCTCCATGCGCAAGCTGCGCGACCGCCTGGCCCACTACGGCGACGAGGTGGGTGATCTCGCATGACCACGTGCGATCGTTATCAAGCGTGGATGGTGGAGGCGTTGTACGGCGAGCTGGATGACGCGCGCCGCGCCGAGTTCGAAGCACACCTGGCGGGATGCGCCGACTGCGCGGCCGCCATGCACGAGCTGCGCACCACGGCGGGGCTGATGAGCCGCCGTCGCCGCCCCGATCCGGGAGCGGAGTATTGGAACGGTTACTGGCAGAAATTGCAGCAACGGGTCGCTCGCGAAGACTCCACCTTCGTCGACGCGTCCCGCTTCGCGCGACGGCGGTCGCTCGGGTCGTGGGGATACCGGGTGGCCGCCGTCGTAGCCCTGCTGGCCGCGGGTGCGTGGATAGGCCGCACCGTCTTGGCGCCGACGCCGAACCCGGCGCCGGTGGTCGCGACCACCACACCGGACTCGACGCCGCGCGCGCTGGCCGCGCACCAGCCGTCGCAAGACACCACTGCGGCTCCCGCGCCCGAAGTGGCGCAACCGCGCCGCGAGCCCGCGCCCATCGACGCACCCGCGGGCGAACCTGCGCCCGCTCGCGATGTGCCGGTCGAGAATGAAAGTCCCGCGGTGCTCGCATCGCAAAGCGAGGCGCATCGCTACATCGAGCGCTCGCAACTCTTGCTGCTCGCGGTCATGAACGGCGACCCGGCCGATTCGACCGCCTTCGATATTCACAAGCAACGCGCCGGTGAATTGGTCAGCGTCGCGTCGTCAGTTCGCGAAGGCTCCGATGACCGGCGCGTCCAAGAATTGGTCGCCCAGCTCGAGCTGATTTTGCGAGAGATCGCGCATATCGAGCAGGGCTCCGACGCCGACGCGGTCGAGCTGATCCGCTCGCGCGTCGACCGCGAAGGCGTTCTTTTGCGCATCAACGTGGAGCAAATGCGCTCCGCGAAGCCGACCCAGACCGACGGGGCGATTGACTAATGACGAGCATCAACAAGGAGCACTGCATGCAGCATGACATCGTCCGCGTTCGCTGGGTCACGCCACTGGTAATTTGCGCTCTCCTGGGCGCGGTTACCGCGCTGGCGGGCGACCAGAAGAAAACGGACCGCGACGCCGCCTACGAAATGATTCAGAGCTACATCTACGACGAGCGCTATCAGGAGGCGTTGAAAGCGGCGCAGAGCTTCTTGAAGAAATATCCCACCGACGAAATGGCGGAAGCCGCGAATTTCTGGAGCTGCTACGCGATCGACCGGACGAACAACGATCACGGCAAGGCATTTGAGTGTTATCGCTCCTTCTTGCAGAAGTATCCGCATGGAAAGTGGGTCGACGACGCCACCATCGAGTACGCCAAGGTCGCCAAACGCTTGGCCAGTCAGGGCGATCCGCGCGGCAAGGCAGCACTGGACGCACTGCGCGACCAGGAGCAGAACGACGAAGAAGACGCCGACTTCAAGCTCTCGGTGTTGTACGCGCTCAAGGATACCGATCCCGAGCTCGCGCTGCAGACCACCCAGGACCTCTTGAAGAAGGGCAACGCCGAAGTGCGCAAGCGCGCGGTGTTCGTGCTGGCCGATTTCGAGGACGAAGAGGCGTTGGCTCAGCTGATCGCCGTGGCCAAGACCGATCCCGATCCGGACGTGCGCCGGCAAGCCATCTACGCCATCTCCGAGTACGACGACGACCCCAAGGTGATCGACACCATGGTCGCCATTCTAAAGTCGGAGAAGGACCTCGATATTCGCCGCCACGCGCTGTACGCGATCGCCGAAGTCGACCGCCCCGATGTGACGCAAATCCTCGTCGATGTGGCCATGAAAGACCCGGACGTTGAGCTGCGCACGGCCGCCACCTACGCGCTCGCCGAAGTGGAATCCGCCAGTGCGGCCAAGGCACTAGAGAAGCTCGCCATGGAGGCGCCGTCGTTCGAGATGAAGCGCGCCGCGCTGTATGCGCTGATC
>JAICFA010000068.1 GCA_025923935.1 Candidatus Krumholzibacteriia bacterium | reverse complement strand
CTTCCTGGTGTGCGCGCGAACCATGAGGAGTGTCATGTCGAATTTCATCTTCCGAGCGTGGGGTCTCGTCGCTGCGCGCGTTCATGCTTCTGTTGTTGTGCGCACCATGGCGCGCGTCACCGTCGCGGTATGGGTCGCGTCGCTCTTCCCCACCGCACCGGCGCGCGCCGATATTGCCCCCACCCAGTTGTTTCTATTTGGCATGCGGCCGTCGACGTCGTACCACGTCGTCCGCAACGGCCGCTTGGTGGCGAGGCCCGAGTCGGGAAGCTCGGGCGAGATGGCCTGGCTCAACTACTCCTGGAAAGGGGCCGCGTTCGTTGTCACCACCGCACCGCTGGAGCTCTCGCCCGCGACCGCGTTGAACGCGTCGCTCCAGCAGAACTATCCCAATCCGTTCAATCCCAGTACGCGTATTCCCTTCGCGATCGTGCGCCCCGGCCGCGTCGTGGTGCGGATCTTCGACGTGCGCGGCGGGCACGTCGCGACGTTGTTCGACGGAAATCTTCCATCCGGGCGTCATTGGCTCGAGTGGTTGGGGCGCGACGAGCGCGGTGCAGCGGTGGCGTCGGGCATGTACTTCTATACACTCACCACCGACGGCGGGACGCTCTCCCGCAAGATGCTGGTTTTGAAGTGACGCTGCACTCTCGTCGCGGACGACGCATCACGCCCGCGAACTCCGCGGCGAGACGTGCGGTTGCGGCGCGCCGCCTCCAGCAAGCGAGCCGCCGTCATTGCGGTCGGCGCTGCGGCTGCCAAACACTAAATCTGGCGTGGCCCGATGAGCCGCCCCGCCTCGAAGCGGTTGTGATGCGCGCACAGGAGCCGGAGATTGTCGAGCGTGCTCGCCCCGCCGTGAGCCACCGGGACGATGTGGTCCACCTGCAGGCTGACGGTCGCTTCGCAACGCCGGCCGTCGGACCCAACAAACGCGCACCGGTTCCCGTCGCGGGCGAAGACTGCGTCGCGGACAGCCGCCGGGATGAATCGTTCGGGTGCCTTCTCGGACGGATTCGCCAGCGCAGTCGCTTCCGCCACCCTCTTTGCGCGCTTTACGCGTCGTTCATGACGCGTGACGGGGTCATGCATTTCGATGTAGGCGTCCATCACGAGCTCGAACACGTTCTCAAGCGATGGGTTCGCAGGCAGACGATGCCAGGCGAGTGATTTGACTTTGTCGAGCTTCTGTTGAAATGACTCGCTCGTGCTGAAATGGAAACGAACGCGTCGCTCGACAGGCGACGTTGGGTGAGAATCACCTTCCCTGGGAAAGTAATCACCTTTTTCACAAGCGTTTCGCGCTGAAGCATCGGGGCAGCCGACGGACTCACTCTCGGCACGACAAGCGGAGCTCATCAAATCAAGGTTTTCACCTGCCGACTCAGATTTGCCCGCCGTCTTCGTGGGCAACGTCGAAGAGATTCGAACCGCTATCGGCTGGACCACATCGCGGATTCGTGTGAGCGGCTCGTACTCTGCGATGATCACCTCGATTTCTCGCTGCGAGCGTCCCCGAATCTGCGCCAAGAGAACATCTTGGTTGTCTTCGGTTAGCACTCTCGCCACCCGAGCAATCGAATTCAGGCTCACTTGATTCGACTCGAGCAGGTGATACACCTGCGGGAAACGAGCGATGCACCGTGCGGAGCGAATGCGACGAAACGCCGCGGGCTCCGAATAGCCCAGCCCCGACGTGCAGTAGTCGAACATGGAGGAATAACCCCGCTCGAGGTGCAGCTGTCGCCGCTCGATCTCGTTGAGATGGAGCAGAAGACGCAACGTCACGGCGCGCTCGAGAGCGGCGAGTTCGCGCGTACGCACAAGCAGTTCGGAATCGGAGAGAACGCGAAGAAGATCGGACATGACGCAACCTCCGTTGGTGAACACGGGAGGAAGCGTTGCGCGACATGATACAAAGCGTTCAGCCGTCGCAGGACGCTTTTTTGCAGGCAAACAGAAGAATGTGAGATTCCTTACTGCCTAATTGGCCATGCTAAGCCCATATTCCCCGAGCTCTTCGCGCGGGGAATCTGTCACGACGTCCCTCCCATTCCCCGCGTGGTGTAACGCGTCCCCCAAGTAGCGCCCTGAAGTTGTTTCGTCGCTTTCCCCGATGCCCGCGGTTTGCGCGAACCCGCACGCCGTTACCGCATCGACGTGAGCGCACGCCTGATACGCCCATAAACCCAAGTGCGTGGCCCGCACCCGCGCCCCCATGCGCGCCACCGGAGGAGCACGACCATGCACGCATCCGTTCGTCGCGAACGGCGAGGCGTTTCTGCCGCCTTCGCCGTCCTCGTGAGTTTGCTCGTTTTCGTCTGGGCGGACCGCGCCCACAGCGCGGCGGCCAAGGTCTACGCTTTCGGAGGGAAACCTTCGACCGGGTACGACATCAGGAAGAACGGCGCCTTGTACTTGAAATTGGCCTCGACTGGGAAGGGGACGCTGGTGTTCGCGAGCGACGTCGTGGCAGGAACTCGGTTGGACTTCGTCCCCAACGCCGCGCCGACGCCGGTTGAACCTCCCCCGTCCTTGCCGTCCGCGGAGCTCGAGCAGAACTATCCCAACCCCTTCAATCCCAGCACGCGCATTCCCTTCACGCTCGCGCAGTCGGGGCACGTCCTCTTGCGAGTGTTCGACGTGAACGGCGCGTACGTCGCGACGTTGCACGACGGAAATTTGAATCAGGGGCGCCACTCGCTGGAGTGGCCGGGACGGAATGACAACGGACAACCCGTCGCGTCGGGGATGTATCTCTACACCCTCACGACCAACAGACAGACGCTATCGCGAAAGATGGTGGTGTTGAAGTAGTCAGCGGTAGAGCGCTTTGATGGAGCCCCAGGTAGTAGAATGCACGGACACCGGCTCTGCGCAGATCGAAGACGTAGCCCCCAACACGTCGAACTCCTGGTAATCCGGCCATCGAACCGCCATCGGATGGGGTAACCCGATGTATCCGCCGACGGTAACTACTTGCGGTGGTGCACCGCAATGACACGTACCCGTCCACAAGACAGAGGTCCGGAGAACAACGATCGGATTGAAGCCGTTCTGGGGAATTTGCCAGACGATAGCGATTCCGTACTCCGAACTACCGATCCATAGGTCCGCGGGAACGATGTCCTCGTACCAAAGCAACGCGTCGGAATAGTTGATGCTAAAGTCCACGCCCACGAACCATGTATTGAAGTTTTGTGCCACAACTTCAAGCGTGTCGAACGTGGCCGCCGCCTTGCAGTATTCAGACAATGACTCATCTGAGCCATAACACTTCGAACCTGAAGAAACGGGACCTGCGCAGAGGAAACGGACACCGCAGCGAGCAAACCAATCCCGACGAGAAAACCGATTCCGAGTTTCCCCATCGCTCGCATGCGCATTACCTCACGCGCTGCTCGCCGGACGACGCATCGCGATCACTTCGATCTCGACCTTGGCGTCCATCGGCAGCTTGGCGACTTGCACCGTCGAGCGCGCGGGCGGGTCGTCGTGGAACATTTGCCCATACGCTTCGTTCATGCCGGCGAAGTCGTTCATGTCGGCGAGAAAAACCGTGGTCTTGACCACGTGCTCGGCACTCAAGCCGGCCGCGGTCAGAATCGCGCGAATATTTTTCAGCGCTTGCGCGGTCTGGCCGACCGCGTCTTTGGCACCCAGCTTCCCCGTTTCCGGATCGATGCCGATCTGCCCCGATATGAACACGAAATCTCCCGCGCGAATGGCCTGTGTGTACGGACCGATGGGCTTGGGGGCGTGAACGGAATGCAGGGGAGATTTCATCGAATGGCTCCTTTGTATGACGCGCCTTACGCGCGCCGAGGAAGTTTGCGCAACGCCACGGAAGCCTGCGCATCAACTCGATCCTACTCCGCCGCTTTCGTCTTGGCAAGACTCGCACGAAAACGCGTGCCGATTGCGTAAACCGCGGCCTAGCGCGTCGACAACTATGCTAAAATAGATTGGTCGACCGGGAACACCCGATCCCGTAGTACGCATTACCGCTGCTTCGTCAGCAATCGGAGGTTCCTTCGATGCCCGCCCGCCCCGCGTTGGTTTTTCTCGCCCTGGCCACGATCATTTTTCCCTCCGCTTCCCTGGCGCATTGGAGACCCGACGGCGCCCCGGTCTGCACCGCCGCCGGCTATCAAGACGAGCCGCAAATGGTTCCGGACGGGAGCGGCGGCGCAATTGTCGCGTGGATCGATTTCGAAAACTTCGCCATCTACTGCCAGCGCATCGACGCGGATGGCAATGCGCTGTGGGTGAGCGGCGGTGTGCCGGTGTGCGCGACACCCGCGGCCGCTCGCAAGCTCATCCCCGACGGCGCCGGCGGTGTCATCATTGTTTGGGAAGATTGGCGAAACGAGAACGACACCGACCTGTACGCGCAGCGCATCAATTCGCAAGGTGTGGCGCAATGGATGGCGGACGGTGTGGTCATTTGCAGCGCGTCCAACGATCAACGCATTCCGCAGATCGTGCCGGACGGCTCCGGCGGTGCGATCGTGACGTGGTTCGACTATCGTCTGGGTACGCCCGACATCTACGCACAGAAAGTGAACGCATCCGGTGTGGTGCAATGGGCCGCGGGTGGCGTCATCGTGTGCGCGGCAACCGGCGGACAGTATTCGCCCGCGATCGTGGGCGACGATGCCGGTGGTGCCACCATCGCCTGGTCGGACTGGCGCAGTGCCTCCACCGTCGCCGATATCTATGCACAGCGATTGAGTCCGGCGGGTGCGCCCCAGTGGGCCGCGAACGGGATTGCCGTTTGCGTCGCAGCCAGTCAGCAAGACGTTGCGTCGATCGTCGCGGACGGCGGCGGCGGCTCGATTATCGCGTGGGAGGACCACCGACCCGGCGCCGACGGAATTTACGTGCAGCGCGTAAACAGCTCGGGTTCTGTGCAATGGACTGCGAACGGCATCAACCTGTGTTCCGCGCCCAATGCCCAAACCGAGCCGGTCATGGTGGCAGACGCCGGCGGTGCCATCGTGGCGTGGAAGGACACGCGCAACGGAGTGAGCAACGCCGACTTGTTCGCGCAGCGCATCGACACCGCGGGACAAGCGGCCTGGACCGCGAACGGGGTCTCGCTATGCGCGGCACCCGGCAATCAATTCAATCACGCGATCGCCTCCGACGGCGGCGGTGGGGTGGTAGCGGTGTGGATGGATCATCGTTCGCAACAGATCGACGGCTTCGATATTTATTCGCAGCAGCTCAGTACCGTGGGATGGGCCAAATCGGGTCCCAACGGTACCCCGCTGTGCAGCGCGGGCGGCGATCAATGGTTTCCGGTGATTGTGAACGCCTCAGTGGGACATGTCATCGCGGCGTGGAGCGATTTTCGCGGCACCGATCAAGACATCTACGCGCAGATTCTGGACACCAACTCCACCGGGACGGCTGCCGGGCGCGCGCCGCGACCCGGGCTTGCGATCCTGCACAACTACCCCAACCCCTTCAGCGCCGGCACCGAGATCGAAATCCAGATGCCGCACGACGGTGCCATCTCCATCGATGTGTACGATGTGGCGGGACGGAGCGTGCGTTCGCAGCGCACGGGAGAGCAACGTGCGGGTCGGGCCACGCTGCGCTTCGACGGACGCAACGATGCCGGACACGACCTGCCGAGTGGGGTGTATTTCTACCGCGTCACGGCCAACGGCGAGACCGCCGCGCACCGTATGGTCATCTTGCGATAGGCGTGGCCGGAGCAGCTACTCGACGGTAACACTCTTCGCCAGATTACGCGGCTGGTCGACGTCGCAGCCGCGCAGCACCGCGATGTGATACGCGAGCAGCTGGAGCGGGATCACCGTCAGAATCGGATACAAGAAGTCCAGGGTTTGCGGAATGGTGATGACGTGATCCGCCATCTCGGCGACTTCGTCGTCGCCTTGGTTGCAGATCACGATGATGCGGCCGCGGCGCGCCTTCACCTCGGCGATGTTGCCGAGAATCTTGTGGTAGGCGTTGTCCTTGGGACAAATCACCACCACCGGCATGTTCTTGTCGATGAGCGCAATCGGGCCGTGCTTCATCTCCGCGGCGGGATACCCTTCCGCGTGGATGTACGAAATCTCCTTCAGCTTCAGGGCACCTTCCAGCGCCACCGGGAAGTTGGCACCGCGGCCGAGATATAGGAAATTGGTGTCGTTGCAGTAGGCCTGCGCGATTTCCTTGATCTGCTCCTCGGCGTCGAGGATCTGCTGCACCTGGCTCGGGAGGCGCTGCAGATGCTCGATCTGCTCCTGCCCTTCGCGCTTCGACATGACGCGCAGGCGGCCCAGCAAGAGTGCCAGCAATGACAGCACGGTGATCTGCGACGTGAACGCCTTGGTGGATGCCACCCCGATCTCCGGACCGGCGTGAATGTACACGCCGCCTTCCGACTCGCGCGCAATCGTCGAGCCCACCACGTTGGAAACACCAAGCACGCGCGAGCCGCGACGCTTCGCTTCGCGCATCGCTTCCAAGGTGTCGATGGTCTCGCCGCTCTGGCTGATGGCCAGCGTCACCGTGCCCGGCTCGATGATGGGATTGCGATAGCGGAACTCGGACGCGTACTCGACTTCGACCGGAATGCGCGCGTGCTCTTCGATGATGTATTCGCCGATCAACCCGGAATGCCACGACGTCCCGCACCCCAGGATCATGATCCGTTTCGTGGCGCGCAGCTCGTCGTCGGTCATGTTGAGACCGCCGAGCTTGGCGATGCCTTCGTCGTACACCAAACGGCCGCGCATGGCATTGGTGATGGTCTCGGGCTGCTCGTGGATCTCCTTCAGCATGAAGTGATCGTAGCCGCCCTTTTCGATCATCTCGAGGTCCCAGTCGACCTGGTGCACTTGCTTGTTGGTCTGCACGTTGTCGATGGTCTTGGTCATGAAGCCGTCGCGCTTCACCGTGACCATCTCGTGGTCGTCGAGGTAGATGACCTTCTGCGTGTGCTTCAAAATGGCCGATACATCGGAGGCGAGAAAATTCTCGTCGCTCGCGATGCCGATGATGAGGGGCGAGCCGTTGCGTACGCCGATGATCTTGTCGGGCTCTTTCTTGCTCATGATGACGAGCCCGTAGGTGCCTTCCAGCTGCGAGACGGTCAGGCGCACCGCTTCTTCCAGCGACTTCGTCGCCTTGTAGAACTTCTCCACCATGTGGGCGATGACTTCGGAGTCGGTCTGCGTCGTGAACTGGTGTCCTTCCTTGATGAGCTGCTGCTTCAGGATGGAATAGTTCTCGATGATGCCGTTGTGCGAGATGGCGATGTCGCCGGTGCAGTCGGTGTGCGGATGGGCGTTTTCGGTGTTGGGTTCGCCGTGTGTGGCCCAGCGCGTGTGCGCCATGCCGATGGTACCCTTCCACTTTTTCCCGTTAATGAGGCCCTCGAGCTGGGAGATCTTGCCCTTGGTCTTCTCGACCGTGAGGTGGCCGTTCTCCATGATGGCCACACCGGCGGAGTCGTAGCCGCGATACTCGAGGCGCTTGAGGCCTTCGATGAGGATCGGCATGGCCGAATTGTTGCCGATGTATCCGATGATTCCGCACATGAGCGTTTTCCTCCGATCCCAGGACCCGGTTGGGGCACAATCACCACGACGCGTCGAGTACCTCGCGGGCGATTTGCTGCAGTGCGGCCGCGCGTGCCGGGTCCGGCCCTTCGGCGATCACGCGCACGAGGCCTTCCGTGTTGGACACGCGAAGGTGGATCCACCCGTCCGCAAATGTCGCCTTCACACCGTCTTGGGTGTCGAGTGTAACAGGATTGTGGAGCCGGAGTGCATCCGAAATCCGGCCCGGCGCAAACGCACCCCGCAGCGCCACTTTATCCTTAGTGATGAGCAACGCCGGGTAGTCGCGCACAACCTCCGACAAGGTCGCCTGCCGTGTCGCTAAAAGCTGCAATATCAATGCCATTCCGAGCATCGCGTCGCGTCCCGCATGAAGCGCGGGGTAGATCACTCCGCCGTTGCCTTCCCCACCCACGACACCTTTTTTCGCGAGCATGAGATCGACCACGTGCGCCTCACCCACCGGTGTACGATAAACTGGGACACCGTGCTTCTTGGCCACGAAGTCGAGCCACGCCGAGGTCGACAGGTTCACCACCACCGGACCCTTGTGCGCCTCCAGAACCACGTCCGACGCGAGCGCCAACGTGTATTCCTCGCTGATCGCTTGGCCCGTTTCATCCACCAGCGCCAAACGGTCCGCGTCGGGATCCGTAGCGAGGCCCAGACTCGCGCCGGATTTCTTCACCGCTTCCGCCAAGTCGCGCAGGTTTTCCGGGCGCGGCTCCGGGTCGCGGTAGAAATTCCCATCGGGAACGCAATTGAGCGGAATCACGTGCACGCCGAGTGCTTCCAGCAACTGCGGCGCAATCACACTGCCCGCTCCGTTGATGCAGTCCAGCACAACGGTGAGCTTTTTCGCGCGGATCGCCGCGACCTCGATCACATCCAGCTTCAAAATCGCGTCGATATGTTCCTGCGCCGCGTTGGGATACTCCGCGATCTTCCCGATCGACGTGCCGTCGGCGAATTGGAAGCGGCCCTCCGTGTAGGCCGCGTGCACCTTCGCACCTTGTTCTTTGGTGATGAAGATGCCGCGCTCGTCCAGGAACTTGAGCGCGTTCCACTCGATGGGGTTGTGACTCGCGGTGACGATGATGCCGCCCACCGCGTCGGTGCCCTCGGTCACCATCTCGACCGTCGGAGTGGTGGCGATACCGGCGTGGATCACGTCGCGGCCGGTACCGGTCACGGCACCGATCACGGAGTACGCGAACGATTCGCCGCTGGGCCGCGTGTCGCGCCCGACCACCACCGGCCCCGCCGGCAGGACCGAGCAGTACGCGAGGGTGAGCCGTGTCACGACGTCGGCGTCGATGGTCTTGCCGACAATGCCGCGGGCACCGGCAACACTGAATAGAAGTTGGGAGGACATAGGGTTCGGATCCCCTCGGGACGGGCCGAATATAGGACGCGGCCCCCGCGGGCTCCAACCGCAAACTTAGGCGGGATCAGGGCGCGGTATCGTCGATGGAACGGTCGCCCGGCAGCATGGCGGCGATGGTGGGGCTGAAGAAGCGGCCGCCTTCGTACACCGTCTGCACCGCGTTGCGCAGCTCTTCACGGTCGGTGTTCTTGAGCACGTAGCCGTCCGCGCCGGCGTTCAAGGCGAGGCGCACGTAGTCTTCGCTCTCGTGGATGGTGAGCATCAGAATGCGGACCGACGGCTGCGCCGACTTGATGACGCGCGCCGCTTCCACACCATTCATGACCGGCATGGAAATGTCGAGGATGGCGACGTCGGGCTTCATGTCCCTGGTGAGCCGCACCGCTTCCTCGCCGTCGGCGGCTTCGCCGACCACGATGAATCCTTCGGTGCGGTCCAACAGCATGCGCAGTCCGCTGCGCACGACGTTATGGTCATCCGCGATGAGTATCCGAATCGGTGCCTTCATCTCGTGCGTTCCCTAGCGGCAGCTCCGCTTCGATGCGCGTGCCGCCGCCTATCTGCGACTTGACGTCGAAGCGCCCGCCCAGCAGCTGAGTGCGCTCCATCATTCCCATGATTCCCAAACCGGTCCCGTCGGGCTCGGTGTGGAGGCCGTCGCGGTCGAAGCCGCGCCCGTTGTCCTCCACCATAACCAGAATCGCGCCATCGCGTCCCCTCAATTCTACCCCAACTCGCGACGCGAAAGCGTGCTTGGCCACATTCGCCAGCGCCTCTTGGACAATGCGGTAGATGGCGATGTCAACGTGGCTGTCGTGCGGGATCGGGGGGATGTCGGCGTCCAAACGAACCGCGATGCGGTGCACCTTCTCGAAGTCCTTGCACAGCAAGTCGAGTGCTGCGACCAGGCCGAAGTCGTCCAGCGCGGCCGGCCGCAGGTTGTAGGATAGCCGCCGTACTTCCACCACCATCTGGTCGACGTCGCGCGAGAGCTGCTCGAGCTGGCTCGACGGTGCCAGGCCTTTGTCGGCGGCGTCGTCTTCCAACAATTGCAACGCCATCTTCAACCCGCTCAGCCGCTGGCCGAGGCCGTCGTGCAGCTCGCGCGAGATTCGCCGCCGCTCGGCTTCTTGTGCGCGTTGCACCTCGAGCGCGAAGGCGCGCAAGTCGTCCTGCCGGCGCCTCGCCGCGTCGGCCAGCTGGGCTTCGGCGCGCGCGCGCTCTTCGATTTCGACGCGGAGCGAATCATTTGCCTGCGACAGCTCCTGCGTGCGCCGTGCGACGCGCTGCTCCAGCCGCTCGTGGGCGTGCGCGAGCAAGTGCGCAGCACGTTTACGCTCGTCCACCAGTGCGGCAACGACCATGGTGGTGACCGCGGAAATCGTCATGAAGGCTTGCAGCTCGAGCAGCGACTCGTTGGGATTCAGCCCGGCGAAGGGACCGCGGTGCCGCAGTGTCGCCCAGATGGCGATGCCGGCCAGAACCACGGCGGTGGTCGCGGTCTCGCGCGTGCCAAAGCGAAAAGCCGCCCACAACATGAGCGGCAGTGCCAGATACGCCTGGCCGAAATAGTCGAAGAACACCATCAGTGCCACAGCCACCAGCACGATGACGAGCAGCATCGCTTCGACGGCTTGCGCCAGCGTCCAGCGCGGCAACGGCTCCGTCAGCCAGAGAAGGAGAACCGATCCGAAGAGAAAACACCCGGTGGCGTCTCCCAACCACCACGTGCGCCAAATGGCGGCGTAGTTTGTCCATTCCGCGAAGCCGGTGGCGCACAAGCTCGTCGCCCCAAAGGTTGCGCCGATGGCACCGCTCGTGAGCCCTGCCAAGACCCACACTTTGACGATGTCCCGGGTGCGCTCGAAAGCGTGACGGCCGTTCGCGAAGCGGTTGACCAAGTAGGCGGCAGCCACGGCTTCGAGCGTGTTCCCGGTGGCAATGCCCGCGGCAGTGAGCGCGGTACCGGCCGTGGTGATGTTGACCAAGAACGCGCCGATGAACACGCCCGGGCACATACGGCAGCCCAACAGCAGCAGCGCGACGAAAGCAATGCCCGCCGGCGGCCACACCGGGGTAGCGCTGACGTGGACGAATGCCAGCCGCAAGCCGAGTTTTCCGGTGATGAAGTAGAGGAGTGCGACCGCGGCGATTGCGGCGGCGGTGACGGCGTACGACGACGCCGATCGGCGCGCTTCCGGGAGCTCTTCGGCGTCGCTCATGAACGCGATGTGACGAGAGGTACGCATGGCACGGGGCCTCAAAATACAAAGCATCGTTGCGGTTTGGCCGGCTGTGGGTTCAGTTACAGTTGGCCGGAAACCGGGTCCTCTCCCCAAGTTACGAAATTGTACCACGAGCCTTGACGCCCCCGGGGGGCTGTGTTAGCGTCGCCCGTCCATGAGTCGGTTTCATTCGACCCATTGCTTCCGCCCCACAACCCAAATCGCTGAAGCCCGGCACGGAGCGTTGGCGCTCGTCTGCCTCGGCATGGCGTTCGTGTCGCTGTTTGGCGCACGTGCTGCCCAGGCCGAGTCCCGGTACTACGGCGGTGCGCGGCTGGCTGTGACCGTTGCCGACGTCAAATCCGAGCTCGAGCACGATCCGCGCTTCGGCGTGGGCGGCGGGGTGTTCGTCGCCGGGCACGCATGGAAAGAGTTCGACGTGCGCATCGAAGCGAATTACGTGCAGAAAGGCGCGCACATCGCTTTCTCGCGCACGGCGATTGAATGGCAGATGGACTATCTCGAAGTCCCCGTCTTCCTGGTGTGGAACATCAGGCCGAAAACGCAAACCTCGGTGGAGTTGTACGCCGGTGCCTCGTACGGCTTCCCGCTCAGCCGCCAGGTCGAGCAGGGCGACAATCTCGGTTACATGCTCGAGGACTGGATCGACACGCCCTTTATCATCAATCCGACCACTGTGTTGCGCATCAACGAGGTCGAGGATGCCGACCTGGCGTTCGCGCTGGGCATCGGCTTGAGCGTGCCGGTGGGGCAAGTCAACTTCTTGGTGGACGCGCGCTACACGCGCAGCATCACCGACCCCGTCGTGTCCGCGGACTACATCAGAACCATTGGCGACGACGACGAGGCGGTCACCACGGTGACCAACACCGACTTTTCCAACCGCGTCTTTTCCTTCTATTTCGGTTTCTCGTTCCCCTTCGGGTCGCGAACCGCACCGGAGCCGGAGTAAGTCGTGAAACGAAACTCCCTCATTGCTCTTTTCGCACTCGGGCTCTTGGCGTTCGATACTCCGGCGCACGCCGACGGCGGTTACGCCGGCTTTCGCGGCGGTGTGGTGAACGCCACCTTTGCGGACGACGTGGGAGAACATTACCCGTGGGCGCGCACCGGCTTCAGCGGCGGCGGCTTCATCGGCAAGGACATGGGCAAGTACCTGGGCTTCCGTATCGACGCCATGTACACGCAGAAGGGTGCGTACGGACCGCAGCCGTTCGTCGAGCTCGACTATTTGGAGTCGCTGGTCGGAACCGCGCCCACGTTCGGCCTCAGCCAGATCAAGCTCGACTACATCGAGGTGTCTCCGCTTTTGGTGGGACGCTATTCGCTCGGTGGCCGCTACGCGCTGCGCGCAT
>JAICFA010000067.1 GCA_025923935.1 Candidatus Krumholzibacteriia bacterium | reverse complement strand
TCGCGCGCCGCCATCCCGCTCGAGACCGACCATTTCCTGCTACTTTCGTACCACGAAAAGTTCGTCGAGCCCACGCTGGTTTACGCCAACGACATGTTCGAGCGCACGCGCGAACACTGGGAGGCATGGTCGAAGGAGAGCCGCCTTCCCAGCCTTTGGTCGAGCGAAGTGCTGCGCTCCGCCATTACGCTGAAGCTGCTCATGTATGAAGAGACCGGCGCGATGGTGGCGGCGGCCACGACGTCGCTGCCGGAGGCGATCGGCGAGTCGCGCAATTGGGACTATCGCTTCTGCTGGCTGCGCGACGCGTCGCTGGTGTTGGAGTCGATGAAGAGCATCGGTCATTTTCACGAGGCGCGAGCGTTCATCAATTTCTTGCTGCACCTGTTCGAGAGCAAGCAGACGGCGGTGCAAATCCTTTATCGCGTTGACGGGCGCACCGACCTGGCCGAGCAGACGCTGCCGAACTTGCGCGGCTACCAAGACTCCAAGCCCGTGCGCATCGGTAACGATGCCTGCCGCCAGCGCCAGAACGACATCTTCGGCGAGGTGCTCAATACCATCCACCTCTACTATTTCCACTACCAATTGGAGCCGATGGCGGCCGAGGTGTGGTCGCTGGTGAAGTTCATGGTCAATACTGCGGTGCGCGACTGGCGCTCGACCGACGCCGGCATTTGGGAGCTGCGCACGCGCCGCAAGCATTTCACCCACTCGAAGATTCTGTCCTGGGTGGCCGTCGACCGGGGCGTGCGCATTGCGCGCGCGATCGGGCGCACCGAGATGGCCAACGAATGGGCGCCGGTGGCGGATACCATTCGCGAAGATATCATGCGCAAGGGGTGGAAGCCGGGCATCGGATCCTTCACGCAAGCCTACGGGTCGAATTTCCTCGACATCAGCCTGCTTCAGGCGTCACGATTGGGGTTCATCGGGCAAAGCGACCCACGCTGGGTCTCCACTGTGAAGAAGACCGCCGAAGCGTTGTGCCGCGACGGCTTCGTGTTTCGTTACACCAACGCCGACGATTTTGGGAAGCCGAAGAGCGCTTTCATTCCCGCCTCGCTTTGGATGGCAAAAGCCCTCTACACTATCGGCGAGCGCGAGCGGTCGGTGGAGCTATTAGAACGTGTGTTGGCGAGTGCCAACCACCTCGGCTTGCTCTCGGAGGACGTCGACGTGGCCACACACGAGCTGCTCGGTAATTTTCCGCAGGCCTATTCGCACATGGCCGTGATCAACACCGCCACTCTGCTGAGCAAAGGATGACCGTGCGCCTGCTCATTGTATCGAACCGATTGCCCGTGACCCTCTTCGACGAAGATGGCGAGCTGGTGGCGCGCCCCAGCGCCGGCGGCCTGGTATCGGGAATGGGCGCCTATCTTGATGTGCTCAAGCGCGAGCGCCGCGAGTACGTGTGGATCGGCTGGCCGGGAATCGATCTGCCCGAGCTGGCGCGGCCGCAGCTCGAGGAGCAACTGGCGCGCGAGCACAACGCGTATCCCGTGTTCGCGTCCAAGCGAGTCATGGACAACTTCTACTCTGGTTTCTGCAACAGCACGCTGTGGCCGCTGTTCCACTACTTCCCCAGTTATGCCACGTTCGAAGACGAGGACTGGGAGAGCTACAAGAACGTCAACCAACGCTTCTGCGACACCGTCCTGCGCCTGGCGCGCTCCGACGACGTGGTGTGGGTGCACGATTACCACTTGATGCTCTTGCCGCAGATGCTGCGCCAGCGGGCACCGGGACTTTCGATCGGATTCTTCCTCCACATCCCATTTCCATCCTTCGAGGTGTACCGCTTGTTGCCGATGCGCTGGCGCGGCGAGCTGTTGCAAGGACTTCTCGGCTCAGACTTGGTGGGCTTCCACACCAACGACTACACACAGTACTTCTTGCGCTGCGTACAGCGTATTCTAGGGCACGAGCACACGCTCGGCCAAGTCGCGGTGAAGGACCGTCTGGTACAGTGCGACACCTTTCCAATGGGCATTGACTATCAACGCTATCATTCCGCCGCCAAGAGCGAAGCCGTGCAAGCGGAGGCACAGGCGTTGCGCGCCACCATGTCGGGGCCGAAGCTCATCGTGTCGATCGACCGGCTCGACTACACCAAGGGCGTGCTCAATCGACTGCAAGGATTCGAACGCTTCCTGAGCAAGTATCCCGAGTGGCGCCGCCAGGTGCAGCTCTTGCTCGTGGTGGTGCCGTCGCGCACCGAGGTAGAGCGTTACAACCAGATGAAGAGGCGCATCGACGAGCTGATTGGCAAAATCAACGGTGAGTTCACCGTCCCGGGCTGGACGCCCATCGTGTATCAATACCGCTCGCTCTCAATGACCGAGATCGTGGCCGTGTACGCCGCGGGTGACGTGGCGCTGATTACGCCCCTACGTGACGGAATGAATCTGGTGGCGAAGGAGTACGTGGCGGCCCGCACCGACGGAACCGGTGTGCTGATCCTAAGCGAGATGGCGGGGGCGTCGCGCGAGATGGGCGAAGCGTGGATCATCACTCCCACCACCAGCGAGGAAACGGCGGACGCGCTCCGGGCCGCGCTCGAGATGCCAGTGTACGACCAGGCGCGCCGCTTGCGTGCGATGCAGGCGCGCCTGCGCGACTACGACGTCGTGCGGTGGGGCGAAGACTTCATGCACCAGCTGGGAGTCGCGCGCGGCGCCCAGGCGCGCTTCGGCACCCGACTGCTGCGCGACCGCCGGCGCGCGTCGCTCGTTGAGGCGTACCGCAATGCAAATCGCCGTCTCCTGCTGCTCGACTACGACGGTACCCTGGTACCCTTCGAGGGCCGGCCCGACACCGCGCGCCCCAGCCCGGCGCTGTTGTCGACGCTCGAGCGCCTCGAGGACGATCCGCGCGACGAGGTCGTGGTCATCAGCGGGCGGCCACGCGACTCGCTGGACGCGTGGCTGGGCCCGGTGGGTGTGAGTCTCGTGGCGGAGCACGGCGCGTGGATTCGCAAGGGCGAGGAGCCGTGGCGGCTGGTGAAGCCGCTGCGGACGGATTGGAAGGCACAAACTTTGCCGCTCTTGAAAGCGTCGGCCGGCCGGCTGCCGGGCGCGTTCGTCGAAGAGAAGGAATACGCCCTCGTGTGGCACTACCGCGAGGCCGACATCGAGCTCGCGTCGCTGCGTGAAAAGGAGCTGGTCGACTCGCTGGTGCAGCTGACCGCGAATCTCGATGTAACCGTGACGCAGGGAAACCGCATGGTCGAAGTGCGCAACGCGGGCGTCTCCAAGGGCAGCGCGGCGGTGGAATTCTTGGGCTCGGGAGACTTCGACTTCGTAATCGCCATCGGCGACGATGCCACCGACGAAGACTTGTTCAAAGCATTGCCCGAGTCGGCCTTTACCATTCGCGTCGGGTTGGCGGGCTCGCGCGCGCGCTTCAACGTCGCCGACCACGGTGAAGTGCTGCGCCTGCTGCAGGACTTGGCGGAAACCGGGCCGGCCGGCAATTCCGCCGATGCAAGACGTGTGGTACAATCCGGCGAGTAAGCGCTAGGGGCGGCGCGGCAGTACACCGATTGATGGTGGATCGCCATTCTCGCTGACAAGACAACACGCTCTTCCGGACGCGCCAACGCGATTTTGCTTCTCGTCACGCTGGTGGTGCTCTTCGTTGCGGCCGAGATCACGCTTCGACTTTTCTATCATCCTGAATTCCTGGGCAGCGTCATTCAATACGATCCCACGCTCGGCTGGAGCTTGGCTCCCGGTGCGTCACTGGTGAGCGTCGACAGCCAGCGCGACTTCCGCTATCGCATCGACGTTAACTCCCTCGGCTTTCGTGACCGCGAGATCGACCTCGAGAAACCGGACGGGGTACGCCGCGTGTTGGTCTTGGGAGATTCATTCGCATTTGGTGTGGGGCTCAAGAACGAAGATCGGTTTTCCGACATGCTGCAGAGAATGCTCCCCGGCGACGTGCAGGTGATCAACTGCGGCGTTCCGGGGTGGGGCACCGACCAGGAGATGCTCTTCTACGAGAAGTCGCTGCGGCGGCTCAAACCCGACCTCATCCTCCTCACGTTCCTCATGCAGAACGATGTCGTGAACAACGCGCTGGCCGGCCCGCTCATCGAAGTCGGTACCAAGCCGCGCTTCTTGTGCTCGGGCGACGGCCTGACCATGGAAGCCGCGGTGCCGCCCGCCAAGCTGAGCTTCGGCGCGCGTGCGAAACGCTGGCTGCGCAAGAGCCGGCTCCTACTCTTCGTGAAACGCCGCTTCGACATGCGCGAATATCGCCATCACGTGGAAGAAGACCCACGCTTTGTCACGCACGGCTATGAGGCGCACCGTCACTTGTCACATTGGTCGGTGTACGACGTGCGCGGCGGTGACGCCATCGACGACGCATGGTGTGTCACCGAGCGAGTGCTCACGCGGTTGGCAGAGGATTGCCGGACGGATTCCGCGGAGCTTGTGGTGCTGGCGTTTCCATCGAAACCCGAAGTAGACGAGCCGTGGCGGGCGGAGATGATGCGGCGCACCGGCGTGGATGCGGCGCACGTCGACGTTGCGCAGCCGTACCGCAAACTCGAGCCGCTGTGCGCCGAGCTCGGTGTGGCGTACTACTATCCCATAGACACGTTCCGGAGCGCGGCGGCCAGCGATACCCTCTTCTTCGACCACGACGCCCACCCCAATGCCCGCGCCAACGCGCTGGTCGCGTCGCTATTGCGCGACGCGTTGGCTCCCTGGGTCGCGCACGCGCCGCACTAGCCGCTATTTCAACAGCACGATCTTGCGCGCATCGGCTTTTCCGTCCGACTCCAGTCGAACAAAGTAGACACCCGAGCTGGCCGTCGATCCGGTCGACGTCGTTCCGTTCCAGCGCACTTCGTGATCGCCCTGCGATTGCTGTTCGTTGACGAGCTCGGTGACAAAGCGTCCGTTGGCGTCGTAGATCGAGACGCTGACAAACGCGTTGGCATCGATGGTGTAGCGGATGGTCGTCGACGGATTGAAGGGGTTGGGAACGGCGTTATAAATAGCAACGCCGCGCGCGACCGGCGCGTCCACGCCGGTGGCTGACTGATACGGCACCGCCTGCGCGGTGAAATTGTAGTAGACCCACCAGCCCGGCACGCCGTCGACGAAATCTTTGTCGCTGTGACTCGCGCAATTGGTGTTGCCGGCTCCGGGCGGATCGCCGCCGGGCAATATGAAGCTGAAGGGTTGTCCGCCGACGATCGGGAGGCTGGCTGGTAGTATTGTATTGTTGGCATCCGCTTCGGTGAGAAAGCCGCGGATGAGCCCGTTGAGAAGACTTCCGGAAGCGCCGTACGTCGCCGCTACTTGCATGTGGCGCAGCACTACCGGCATGGCCCCGGCGAACAACGGCAGTACGCCGGAAAACTCCCCGCTCACGAAACACGGCGTCGATGCCGAGGTGATCTCGGGCGTGTAGGGGCCGTAGGTGGTACCGACGAGGGGATCGAGACACGGACTGGCTGCGTCGTCGAGATACGATGTGATGTACGGTACCGACGCGCTGGGGACGCACGACGTGGTGGCCATGGGTGACGTGCAAAGCCCGTTTACCAGCGTAAAGGTCCCACCCGCTGTGTTCGGATCCAAGTCGTCGAGCACGATCAACAGATTGATATCGAGCAGGCCGTCTCCGTCACCGTCGGTTTGAATCTGCGTCTGCAGCTGGCCATTGACACTAAACCCGGCCAGCTGATTATCGGTCACATCGACACAGAAGATGAAGCTCATGTAGACATGGGGATCGCGCATATCGAGATCGGTGATGCGATACGCCGTGAGGGCGCTAGCGCGCGCGCTGGGCAGCAATGAAAGACATACCGCGACGGTGGCGAGCAGGTTGCGAGGGGGCGACATGGTGACCTCCGGGATAAGGGAAGTGCTGGTTCAATTGTAACATGAAAACGGGCGGGCGCACGCGCACCCGCCCGTCGTTCATGGCGTCAATCCGCCAACAACTCTTCCAGTGCGGCGAGCTTCTCGGTCCAGAACGTCTTGCGCTCGTTCGCTTCCGCGCGCGTCGCGAGGTTGTCCTGCTGCACGCCGACGGTGCACTTGTCGCCCTTGGACGTGATCCACACCGCCACGATTTTTCCATCCGGCCAGCCGATGCGGATCGATTTCGGCTTGGTGGCGGTGCGAATGATGACGTCGACGCCCTTGAGCCACTTCTTGCGCGTGCGCGCGTCGACGAAGGCATCGAACGCGACCGACGCGGGTACGGGCAGCGTCTTGCTCTTGGACGCGTCGAAGCGTCCGCTACGCCGCTGGCCTTTCTCGCGCAATCCGCGAATGCGCTCGTAGCCGACGGTCACTGCCTGCGACCACCATCCGTCGATCTGATACTGCTCGTGGACGTGCTTCGCGATATCGGTGTGGGTCATCTTCACGGCGTCGATGGCGTCGAGCGTGCGCACCCATTGCGCCCACGTCTTGCCGGTGCGCTCGCGAATGACCTTGTCGCTGGTGCCAGCGAGCTGGGCGAAGTCGACCGCAGGCTGGGCGGCGTTCTTGGTGCGGGTTAGTTGGACGCGGGCGGTGGAGTAGGATTCGCCCGTCTTCTTCATGCGGGTGCGCACGAGGCGCTTCAGGTCTTTCTGCTTCGGCATCTTCGCTCATCCTTTCGAAGCCGCGCGAAAATCGCCCTCCCAGCAGCGAGCTTCGCCCGGCGACGAATGAGTCGACGATGCAGATCCGGGAGTGTGCCCCCCTTTGCCCCACGAAGGCCTCCGCTGGGGGAAGGCCGAAGGGGTTCGGCGTGGATCGGAGCCGCCGCTATTATGGAGCAAGCGCGGGAGCGCGGGCAAGTGCGATGCGTCCGCGTACTCCGAGCGTAAAATTTTTCTTTACGGCCCGGCGCGCGTTTCATAGCTTTTTCGCCGATGGCATCGCGACGAAGGTCGCGACGGCTTCGAGGACCCGGGCGGTTCGAGGGGCCGGGCGAGGTGGGTCTCGCCGATCATTGGGCACGCCCTGAAGGAGGTGATCCAGTGAGTATAGACAGTCGCGGCTTAGTGGAGGTGGCGTCCCCGTAACGGGATGACTCCACATTCGTGGCTTTCTTGGTCACCCCGCCATTCGGGGGAAACCCAACGCCACCGATACTGATCCGGCCGGGGTCCTACCTTGTGGGACCCCGGCTTTTTTTTGTGGCATGTCGCTTGCGGAAAACACAGGGAGAGTTCTCGTGAGGGGCCCTGATGCCCGAAGGAGGAGCGCGATCGTGCGCGAACACCGAGTTTTTGCCATCCTGCACGGGTACTTCACGGGGCGAATCATTTCCCGAAATTACGTATCGCGCGCTCGCCATGCGCTGTGGCTCGTGGCCGCGCTTGCGGTCGCGGTGGCCGGCACGGCGCGTGCGCAGTGCGGCAACGCTCAGCTGCAAAACTACACGGGCGGCGGACAGGTGGTTTGTCCGTGCTTCGTCGCCAACGAGCAAGCGGGTGCCATTTTCACCGCACCCGCGAGCGCGTATCCCATCGAGATACTGAAAGTCGGCATCGGTTGGGGTTCGCAGATCGGCGGCGCTCCTAATTCGCTCGAGGAAGCGATCCACATCTACGCGGGCGGATTGCCCAATCCGGGCGCGCCCATCTTCACGCTGCCGGGACCGCAACTGGTCGACGGCGCCATCAACGAATTCAATCTGGAGCCGCTGGCGGGCAGCATCGTCATCAATTCGGGACCGTTCACGGTGACACTCGAGTTCCAAAATCCCAACGCTGGCGATCCGTTCGCACCCAGCGTGGTGCACGACGGCAACGGCTGTCAGTCGGGCAAGAACGTGGTCTACGCGGTTCCGGGCGGATGGTTCAACGCCTGTTCGCTCGGTGTGACGGGCGATTGGGTGTTCTATGTCGTGTATCGCTCGCTCAAGGTGACCGGTACCGCCAATCCGCCGCGCACCGTGATCTCGAATGCGCCGGTGAATCAGACGACCTGCGAGACCGTGTACATGGTCAATTCCGGCTGCAGCACGCTCAACATCACCAACATCACCGGCTGCGGAGCCGCACCGTTCAGCGTCAACACGTCGGGAACGTCCATGACGATTGCACCCGGCGGCAGCACGCCCATCGAGGTGTGCGTGACACCGACCGGCGGCGCGGTGGATAGCTGCCTGATCACGGTGGCCAGCAACGCCAGTAACAGCCCGACGACGTTTCGTGTGGTCCTCGACAGCGTGACACCGGTCAGCCCGTCGGCGTTGGACGGTTTCGACATCGTCGGCGTGGTACCGAATCCCTTCAACCCGTCGACCATGGTCCGCTTCGTCGTGCCGCGCGCGCTCGCGGTGGACGCCGACGTTTGGTCGGTGACGGGCGCGCGCGTGCGCACCCTCGCGCACGCGTCCACGTACCCCGCGGGCGAGCACGCGCTGCGCTGGGACGGACGCAACAGCGACGGCGTGCGCGTCGCGTCGGGCGTGTATATCGTGCGCGTCACGACGTCGCTCGGCAGCCGCTCCGCGCGATTGGTACTGGTTCAGTAGTACGGAGGATATGCCGTGGCCATGTTGAAGTGGAAGCGAGGCGAGTTTGTCGTCGCTCGTGACCTCAGGTCGCGCGACATGTTCAATCTTTGGATCGATGCGGATGGGCGTGCGGCGCTGCGCGACGCATGGCGGCGCCTGCCCAACCGCTGGTTTTTCGGCGAACGCCGCGCCCGCCGTCTTCTTCGCAAGGAGGCGAAGATCGCGTTCGGCCGGCGCGGCACCTTCGCCGGCATTCTGAAAAAGCACCTCGATCAGCTCCCACTGTTGGTGCGCAGCTGCGCCATCATCATCCGGCGCAGCGGCTACGCGCCGCTCAATACCATCGATGGTAATCGCGGCTTGTGCGTGGTGCCGCGCGGGGTAGTGGTCAACGACTTCAAGGTCCAGTTGGTTCGCGAGCTCGCCGACCTACCGCAAGTGCGCGGCTTCCGCGGACTCACCGAGCGCGTGGTCACCGCGGCCGCGCACGAGAGCGAGGCGATCCTGTTCGAGTTCCTCGCCAAAGGCAATCCGCTGGTCGATTCGACCGGGCGCGGTCTTATCATCGACGTCGACCGCGCGTTTCGGTGGAAGATCAACAATATCGACGGGCACTACTACTACGCGTATTCCACGGAAGAACGCATCGACCTGGCGGCCAAGAAAGAGGGGAAGAAGTTCATCTCTTCCCTGCAGGATGGGCTAAAGGGCCAGTCGGTCTATTTGAAGCGCTTGAGCAACAGCGAAGTGGCCGACATCAGCGAAGCGCTGCAAATGCGGCGCATTCTCGAAGCCGGCACGGTGTCCACGGGCCCGCGCGTGCGCTCGCGGATGAGCGACTCCACGAGCGAGCTCGTTTCCGACCTCGTGTAAGCACGCGAGTAGCGCGCGCTCCCGGGTTCGTGCTATAGATTCAGCCTTCACGCCACGGAGGTTGAATCGATGAAACGGCTCGTCCCCCTCGTTTGCATCCTTTTCCTTGCCTGTTCCCAAAAAGGGTTCGACAGTAACGTTCAGGTGACACCGCAGCCGGTGCCCGACGCCGACTTTTCTTCCTACGCGACGTGGGATTTCGGCCGGCTGGGCGAGTACCCCGAGACCGGGGTGGAGCACATCGATACTCCGCAGTTCCGCCAGGGTGTCGCGAAGCACTTCGGCGACGAGATGACGAAGCACGGCTACCGCCGCACTGCCGAAAATCCCGACTTGATCATGATCCTGCACGTGGCGGCCGAACAGAAGTTCGACGAGCAGAAAATGGACGACCTTTATAAGGGCTATGACCTCGCGTGGGCGCAAATCGGCAAGGACGACGTGTGGCACGAGGGCACCATCATCGTGTTCGCCATGGACGGTAAGACCGGCAAGCAAGTGTGGAGCTCGACCGCCCAGGCCCGGCTGCAAGAGTACGTCGGATTCCAGGACCGGCTCGACCGCTTCAACAAAGTGGTGACGAAGATGCTGGCCGACCTGCCCGCGCGCACTCCGTGAGCGACAAGAGCCGCGTCCGCCGCTCCTTCGACCGCGCCTTTTTCCAGCGCTATTACCATTCGCCGCGCACCGCGGTGGCGTCCTTCGACGACGTCATGAAGCGCGCGCGCTTCGTCACCAGCTATCTCGACCATCTGCAAGTGGACGTGCGCCGCGTGCTCGACGCCGGCTGCGGCACCGGTATGTGGAAGCGCGCGCTCGCGCGCATCGACCGCGACATCGAATACGCCGGTATCGATACCAGCGAATACTTGTGCGCGCGCTACGGGTGGACGCACAGCACCATCGACCAATTTCGCTCGCGGCGGAAGTTCGATCTGGTGGTGTGCCAGGACGTCTTGCAGTACGTCGACGACGCCGCGGTAGAGAAGAGCCTCGCGTCCATCGCGCGCTTGTGCCGCGGAGCGCTCTATTTCGATGTACCGACGAAAGACGACATCGACGACGAGCTCCTCGACATGCGCCTGACCGACCGCTCCATCCACATCCGGAGTGCGGCGTGGTATCGCAAACGCTTGGCGCAGGAGTTCGTAGATGCCGGGGGTGGTGTGTTTGTGCGCCGCGGCGCAAAGGCCGTCATCTTGGCGCTGGAGCGTAGCGGGCGATGATCACTCAGTCCGAACGTCACGAATGATGTAGCCGCCCGAGCGCTCGTCGGGCTCGATATCGATCAAGCCTTCCGCTTCCATCGTCTTCAGAAGGTCGTTGAACCCGCGGAAGCCGTAGTACGATTCGTTGAAGCCGGGCTGTTGTCGCTTGATGGCTTGCTTCACCATCGAGCCCCAAACCTCGTCTTCGTCGCCGCGTTCGTCCCACAGCATATCGATGGTGTCCAATACCAAGTCGAACGCCTTCTGACGGCGTTCTTCGCTGTCGGCTTCGCCCGCTTTCGGCACGACCGCGGCGGCGGCCGCCTTGGTCTTGGGAGCGGAGCGCTTGCGGCTCTTGCGCCGCTTTTCGTGCTCGCGCACCAGGTCGTCGTAGAAGATGAACTCGTCGCAGGCGGTGGTGAACAAGTCGGAGGTCGAGTTCTTCACCCCGACGCCGACCACGATCTTGTTGTTCTCGCGCAGCTTGGTGACACACGGTGAAAAGTCGGAATCGCCGCTCAGGATGGCGAAGGTGTTGACGTGCGGCTTGGTGTAGCACAGGTCTAACGCGTCCACCACCATGCGAATATCCGCCGAGTTCTTGCCCGACTGCCGGATGTGGGGGATTTCGATCATCTCGAAGGCGGCCTCGTGCATGGAGCGCTTGAAGTCCTTATAGCGGTCCCAGTCGCAGTAGGCCTTCTTGACCACGATGCTGCCCTTGAGGAGCAGACGCTCGAGCACGCGGCCGATGTCGAAGTCGGCATAGCGCGACTCGCGCACGCCGATGGCAATGTTCTCGAAATCACAAAAAACGGCAATGCTGGACGATCGATCTTTTTCGTTCTTCTCGGGCATAAGACCTCGGGGGTTGGTTTGGAACGGCTGCCGAGGATAGCACGGCGGGTTGGCGCCAGCAACGGCGGGTCTTGACGCGTGGCGAGCGAGGGCGTACCGTTCGGCGATTCGCTTAAGCGCCGCTTTCCGCAGGCGCTGCGACTCCATGGAAACACCCCGCACTCCCGATCTCCCACCTGACGACGACGTTCGATCCGAGACGCCGATCAGCTTCGGCACGCGGCTGCGCTCGATCCTGATCGGGCCGCCGCGCGATCTGCGCGACCGATCGGTCTACGAGCACATCTCGCTGATCGCGTTTCTGGCCTGGGTCGGCTTGGGCGCCGACGGGCTCTCGTCGTCGTCGTACGGACCGCAAGAGGCCTTCGAAGCGCTGGGCGATCACACCTACCTCGCCGTCGGCTTGGCACTCCTGACGGCGATCACGGTGTTCGTCATCTCGTCGGCGTACAACCGCATCATCGAGCTGTTCCCGCACGGCGGCGGCGGTTACTTCGTCGCCACCAAGCTGCTCGGCCGGCGCGTGGGCGCCGTGTCGGGCAGTGCGCTCGTCATCGACTACGTCCTGACCATCACCATCTCCATCGCCGCGGCGGGCGACGCGCTGTTCAGCTTGGCGCCGGTCGAGTACCAGCCGTGGAAGCTGCCGGTCGAGATTCTGTTGATCGTCGTCCTGTTGCTATTGAATCTGCGCGGCGTGCGCGAATCCGTGCTCACGTTGACGCCGATCTTTCTGTTGTTCCTAGCGACGCACCTCATCTTGATCGTGGGCGCGGCGATGATGCACGCGTCAGCGGCGTCGGAGACCGCGCGGGAGGTGCAGACCGGCTTCTCGAACGGCCTGGCCACATTGGGCGCAGGCGGTCTCGCCCTGTTGTTCGTCCATGCGTACTCGCTCGGCGGCGGTACCTACACCGGAATCGAGGCCGTTTCGAACGGACTCGCCATCATGCGCGAGCCGCGTGCGCAAACCGGCAAGCGCACCATGCTGTACATGTCGATCTCGCTCGCCTTCACCGCGGCGGGGCTAATTCTCTGCTATCTCCTGTGGGACATTAGGCCCGTGGAGGGGAAGACGATGAACGCGGTGCTGTCCAGCGCATTTGCCGGCGAGTCGGTATTCGGAAAGGGATTCGTCATCGCCACCCTGGTATCGGAAGGCGCGCTGCTGGTGGTTGCTGCGCAAGCGGGCTTTGTGGGTGGACCGCGCGTGCTGGCCAACATGGCGGTCGACTCGTGGATGCCGCACCGCTTTGCCGCCCTCTCGGACCGCCTGGTCAGCGGCAACGGCGTCATTCTCATGTGTCTCGCCTCGCTGGCGGCACTCATCTACACACGCGGCGACGTGTCGCACATCGTGGTCATGTACTCGATCAACGTGTTCTTGACCTTTTC
>JAICFA010000066.1 GCA_025923935.1 Candidatus Krumholzibacteriia bacterium | reverse complement strand
GACGACCTGCGCGAGAGTCCGCTGGTGCGGTTGATCGAGCTTTGCATCGGCAAGGGCTATGAGATCAAGATCTACGACCACAGCGTGTCGCTGGCGCGGCTGGTGGGCGCCAACAAGGCGTACATCGAAAAAGAAATTCCACACGTGTCGCGCTTGCTCACGACTGATATCGAGGACGTGCTCGGCTTCGCCGAGGTGTTGGTGGTGGGACATCGCTCCGCCGAGTTCGCGGACGCGACGCGACGGGCGCTGGGCAGCAAGGTGGTGCTCGACTTGGCGCGCGTGCTCGACACTCCGCCCGACGAGTCCGGCTACCTCGGATTCAACTGGTAGTCTAGTATTCGGAGAGACGGCGGCTTTCCACGGCGCGCACCGGCGCGACGCGGCGGCCGGGGAATACGCACAGGAAGCCGTCGTTGTAGGCCATGATGAGGTAGGCGCCAAAAAGCAGGCCGACGTTGCGTACGATCAGGAGCCACGACGTCGACGAGCCGCCTTCATTGCCGAAGCAGCCGCAGTCGACCACCATGCCGCGCACCAGCGTGGTGATGATGGCGATGATGAACATGACGAGCAAGATGGCGATCGCAGCAGCGGCTTTGCGCGGCAAGATGCCGAGAATCAGCATGACGCCGGCGACGAGCTCGGTCCACGAGACGCACAGCGCGAATAGATTCGACAGCGAGAAGGGAATGAGCTTGTAACCGCGCACCGCCATCGCGAAGCTCGACGGCTCCAGCACCTTGCTCCAGGCGGCATACACGAACATCCCGCCCAGGAAGAGTCGTAGAATGAGATTGAGCTCGCGGCCGGTGAGGATGCGCCCGATCACTTGTCCACCATGCCTTCGATGGGGTAGCCGGCGGTCGACCACTGGTCCCAGCCGCCCGAGAACACGGAGATATTTTTATAGCCGATGATCTTGAGCTCGGTCGCCAGCTGGTCGCTGAAATCGCAAGTCAGGCTGCGGCAGTACACGACGACGTGCGCGTCCATCGGCACTTGCGATTGCAGCACGTCGAAGTACTCGGGAATGCGGTCGTAGGGAATGTTGATAGCACCGGGAATGTGTCCTTGCTCGTACTCGGAGGGGTCGCGCGCATCGAGGATGATGGCCGTGCCTTCGTCGAACAGACGCTTCGTCTCGGCGAGCGAAATGGCCCCTTCGGCCAGCACGTGCGTGGTGTCGGCCCCGGCGGTGGAATCCGGTTTCGCGTGCTGCGCGGTCGAAACCGGAGCACCGGATTGAATCAGTGCCACCCCGTTGGGGCGCACCGTATTGACGACGATCCCCAACAGGCTGGCCACGAGCATGATGCCGACGCCGCCTAAAATCTCGGAGAAAACGTTGCGCATGGATGGTTGGTTAGAAAAGTTACTCGCAAACCCCGTGAATGGGCATCGTAGCCCACGCAGCGCCGGTAATCCAGGCGTTTCTAACACCGCCGGTCGGCGCCGGGTTCCCGTTTTTCAGCCCTAATATCGAGCTCGTTATGTGTGGAATCGCCGGTATTTGTTACGCAGAGCGCGAGATGCGCGTGACGGAGGAGTCGCTGGGCCGCATGTGCGACGCCATTCGCCATCGCGGCCCCGATGACCACGGCTATTTCACCGCCGGCGGAGTCGGGCTCGGCATGCGCCGTCTCTCTATTATTGATGTCGCCGGCGGCCACCAGCCCATTTTCAACGAGGACCGGTCGTGCGCCATCGTCTACAACGGCGAAATTTATAACCACCGCGACGTGCGCCGCGAGCTCGAGCGGCGCGGACATCGTTACACCACCCATAGCGACACCGAAACCATCCTGCACGCATACGAAGAGTACGGAGTGGAGTGCGTCAAGCACCTGCGCGGCATGTTTGCCATCGCCATTTGGGACGCACCGCGCCGGCGTTTGTTCCTGGCCCGCGACCGCATGGGGAAAAAGCCGCTCTATTATTACGACGACGGCCAGCGGCTGGTGTTCGGCTCGGAGCTCAAAGCAATTTTGGCGTTGCCCGACGTTCCGCGCCACGCGAGCGCGCAGGCTATCGCGGATTACGTGGCGTGGGGCTATGTACCCGACCCGCTTTCCATCTACCAGGGAATCAAGAAGCTTCCGCCCGCGCACTGGCTCACGTACGAAAACGGCGGCGTGCGTAGCGAGCGTTATTGGGACGTGTCGTACATGCCCGACGCCACCGCGCGATCCGAAAAATACTATGTCGATCGCACCCTCGAGATTCTCGACGAAGCCGTGCGCATTCGCCTGATGAGCGAAGTACCGCTGGGCGCGTTCTTGAGCGGCGGCACTGACTCGTCCATTGTGGTCGCGTTGATGGCCAAGCACTCGCGCGAGCGCGTGAAGACGTTTTCGATTGGATTCGAAGAGCCCGAGTACAACGAGCTGCCGTACGCACGTGCCGTCGCGGACTATCTGAAAACCGAGCACTACGAGGAAGTCGTGCATCCCGACGCCGAGCACGACATTCCCGCGCTCGTGCGTCAATTCGATGAGCCGTTTTCCGACTCGTCGATGATCCCGACCTACTACGTCTCGCGCGCGGCGCGCAAGCATGTCACCGTCGCGCTGTCGGGCGACGGCGGCGACGAGCTCTTCGCGGGCTACTTGCGCTACCTCGACGGCGCCTCGGTGCGCGCGGCAGCGCGCGTCCCCGCGGCCGTGCGCGAGGCCGTGCTGGGCCCGGTGGCGCGAGCGCTGCCCGCAGGCACCAAGGGCATCGACCGCATGCGCGACCTCTTGGGGACGCCGGACCAGCAGTACGTTCGCCAGATGACGCGCGGCATGTCGCTCTCGATGCGCGACGTGTTCACCGACGCATTCGTGAAGCGACTCGATCATGCCGATCCGTCATATGTCGCGGAGCCGTTTCTGCAGACGGCGCGCGATTGGGATGTGCTCTCGCGGCGCCAGTATCTCGACACTCACACGTACTTGCCCGGCGATATTCTCACCAAGGTCGACCGCGCCAGCATGATGGTGTCGCTCGAATGCCGCGCCCCCATTCTCGACCACGAGCTGGCCGAATTCGCGGCGACAATTCCGGTTGAGATGCGCATCAACGGCATGACCACAAAGTATCTATTAAAGAAGGTGGCTGAGCGCTTGCTGCCATCGGAGTTGGTCTACCGTCCCAAGCGAGGCTTCGCCGTGCCCATAGCCTACTGGCTCAAGAATGAATGGGCCGCAAAGTGCGAGGAAACCCTGCTGGGCAAAGAAGCTCTGCAACGCGGCATTTTCCGTGAAGCCTTTCTCCGCCGCGCAATCTCCGAGCACCACGCCGGCAAGCGCGATAATTCGTCCATGATTTGGACCTTGATGATGCTCGAGCTGTGGTGGCGGAGCGATCACTAGTCCGGCACCATGCCGGCAACCGATCCTTTCAGCGATCTAGCACAAGTCGGGACCTGTGCAGCCGGTACCGCAGCTCACTTCTCCGCACGTCTCGCCACCGCTAGGCGGCGGGCAACTATCCGAATCCATGCAATCGCACGCGGGCGGTTCAACGTTCGAGACACCCCCAAGCGATGCGAGCGACAAGGTGATCGATTCTATGATCCTGCGGCTAATCACGCACCAATTTGCCGAGGTGCCTCCACTAAGCTGTGAACTGCCAGTCAGAGATGTCACGACTTCTTTATCCAATGAGAACCTTCTTTTCTTCATTTCTGCTCCTCAGGGTTAAATGCTCTGATCACTGCCAACAACGATCACGGTGTTAGCACATAGACCAGCGGGGATGGTTGAGTAAACCTTTCGATGAAGACTTCGCGCAGTCGGGGAGCTTCTAACGCTACGTTAGATCGAAGCGCCGTGATCGAAGATCAATGATGCGGCGTCGTATGCGCCGTCGTCGTTACACCGCCGCCGAAGACCGATCTGTTGGACAAGTCCGAATAAGATCGTTCCCGACTGAAACGATTCGATCCCACGAGCCATGCGTAATAAGTCGCGCCATCCCGACTCTATCGATTGGCTTGTGGGATCGCACTTTCTGGAGTACAATTATCGCGCCGATCCGCAACTAGGGGTTGTCTTCAGGGGAGCTGTCAATGCGCGCGCCCGTCCTCCGGCTCGTACAGCGATGTCAGCGCATCTTCTTCGTGGTTGCGTGTAGCCTGACCACGCTGTCCCCTCCGTCTCCGTCCTTCGCGTCGAAAGTCGACGAAAAAACAATCGATTCCGAGATTAGGACGCGCGAATACATCGCCGCGTTTTCGCACGCGACCGAGCTGCTTCGCCAGCGATTCGAAAGCAAGGGGCCCCGTGCTCCGGAAACCCTGGAGGCGCTTCGTCTGGTGGGTGGGGCGCTTTGCTCGATGGGCGACCTCGAGCTGGGCAACGGCGTGTGGTCGTTTTACCTCTCTCGCGCGAACGAAGTATTGGACCCTTGCGATCCCCGCATCATCGAAGCCATGTATCAGCTGGGGGTCACCTCCAAAGGTGTTGCGAGCAACTTCGACGACATGTTGCCGCACTACCAGCGGGCTCGCCTGCTGTTGGATCCCGACGCACCCGATCAGCAAGCGCTCCTCGCGCGGATCACCATGAGTGAAGCGCATTACTACCGGTATCGCGACAAGCCGCGCTCGATCGCCAAGTTCGAAGAGGCGATTGCCATTCTCGCCTGCAGCAGCGACGGGCCTTCGTTTACTTTGACGGAAGCGAACACGTGGCTCGCCTGGACGTTGCTGCACATGGGCCGGCACGAAGAAGCGCGCGCGATGCTTCAGGAATCTCGCGCGGAGCTTGCGGCCATGGGGCTGTCCAAACACGCGCTCTACGGCACGATTGAGTCCGCGCTCGCGGACCTGGACGCGCTCGCGGGCCGGTGGGACGACGCGGAGCGCGGTTATCAGCGCGCCGTCGATCTGTTTGCGCTCGCGCGCCGCAATTCATCATCGCGCTTCGCCGAGTTTCCGCTCCACGGCTCCAACTTGCTAGCGCTTTCCAAGCTCAAGCGGAGTGACTACGACGGCGCGTGGTACGCCCTGCAGCGCTACCGCAGCACCTCGGGGAAACGCCTGGCGAACTTGCGTAATGACTCGCTAGCGCCGTCGCGATCGGCCCGGGTTCTCGACCTACGCCGTGCCGTCGTTGCCGACCGGTCGCTGCGCCGCCATCGTGATGCCAATGACACCACCATGCCGCTGCAATGGCGGGACGTGATCGATGAGTTGGAGGCCAACGCGCGCTTGTTCGCGCTGGAAGGCGAGAACTACGCGACGCGCGTGGCAGCGACGGTGTCTCTCGATGAGCTGCAGGCGAGCTTGGAGAACGATTGGGCATACGTCGGTTGGCTCGAATCCCGCATTGGCAACGATCTCTTGTGCTCCACGTCCACGATCGTCGATTCGCGCTGGCTCTATATCGTGCGTTCGCGTGGACCCATTCGCTGGATTCCGCTGTGGGAGTTCCACGAGAACGTTCCCCTGGAGAACTTGCGCTTGCCCGCGGCGCAATACGCCAATTTGCAGGATCGCGCCGGTGAGTGGGCGCTGCGCGTGGACGACGATCCGGAAATGGCGCGTCTGGCGCGCGAGCTCGGCCAACAGGAACTCGACGCCGCGCTGCCATATCTCAATGACGTGTCTCACCTCGTGTTCGAGTTTGTCGACGACCAAAACGGCTGGCGGCCGATGGAAGCCATGCGTATCGGGAGCGGTTACGTCGGCGATCGATTCGTGGTTTCCTATACGCCTTCGGCCGACGTCTTTGTGGACGCCCGCAAGCGCGAGCGATCCATGTCGGAGCCGCCGACCGTCGTCGCCGTTGGCGACGCCGTCTTCTCGCGGGACGCGCTGCCCCGGCCGGTTTCGAGCAGCATCGATCTCATGCATCACCGCGGCAGCATCGAGCTGACCCAGCATCGCGCGGCTACTAACGGCGATCCGAGCGCGCTGAACCATCTGCCGAGACTGCCGTTTGCCGGCGAGGAGCTCGAGAAAATCAAAACCCTTTATCCCAGCGCGACCATTCTTCGCGGCGACGCGGCCTCCGAACCCAACTTGCGAAACGTCGTTGCCAACCAGGCGCAGCGCATCGATATCATGCACGTCGCGACACACGCGCTATCGGAAACACCGCTGCGACAGCGCTGCTCGCTCGCTCTGTCGCGGACGAGTGCGACCCTGCAACCCACCAACGACGGGCTCGTCGACGCCCTTGAGATCCAACTCGAATGGAACCTGGACGCCGATTTGGTGGTCTTGAGCGGGTGCCAGACCGCGAAGGGCCCGGGATGGTTCCGCGGCGAGCCGATGGGTCTCGCTACTTCTCTCTTGGGAGTGGGTGCGCGCAGTGTCGTGGCGAGCCTATGGAAAGTCGACGATCTCGCGACGGCCCGGTTGATGGACCGCTTCTACGAGAATTTGAGCGGATCCTACCAGGATGAGCGGCGTGGATTGCGCGGCGAGGCAATGTCCAAGGCGATGGCACTGGCCGAAGCGAAGCTGTGGCTACGCGAGTACAGCGATGCGCGGGGACGAAAACCGTTCGCGCATCCCGCCTATTGGTCCGGCTTCATCCTGATCGGCGATCCCAACTAGCGTCCCCGTGCCAGCTCTTCCCTCGCCAGGCGGCCGATCTCGCCGTCTTCATGCTGCAACTGTTCCAACAATCCGTGCGCTTCCGACGTCAGGCCCATTTGCGACCACGTTAGGTAACGCACCCAGCGCGCTTGCCGGCGCCACTGTGTGGGCAATGTCTCGATGGTGATCCGCGAAAGCACGTCATCGGCCTCGTGGTATCGACCGTCGTTGACGAGGGCACTCGCCAGAAACAACTCGCGCAAGGTCCGGCTCGTCTCGTTCTCATTCGGCGCGTGGAATGCTTGCAGCTCGACAACCGCCGTCGCGGCATCGTGTCGCAGGTATGCATCCAGCGCGCCGCCGACCGCGGCGCGGCCCGACTGTTCATTGGTGGAACGCAGCACCGTCGCTTCCTGCTCGGCCGGAATCCAATACTGCACCGGTGTGGATTGAGGGTTGAGTCGTGGCAGCACGACGAGCAACGCAATCGTCGCGGCTGCCACTACCGCCGCCCATCCGGCCAGCCTGGCTCGAGACGCTCGCGGGACGCGGCTGATGGGCCAATCCGTGGCACGAGCCCGCTCGCGTTCCCGCACGACGTCTCGGAAGGCGTTCTCGCACGCCTCGCATCTACGAATGTGATCGAGTAGTCGCTCCCGTTCTGATTCCGGGAGCAGACCGTGAGCCAAGTCGATGAGGTTCGACTCGTCCAGGGGGTGTACGGTCATGTCATTCGCCTTCCTTTAATCGTATATCGCGCTGATTGAGCAAATCCCACAACGCCACGAACGTCCCCGGCGGGGCATCGTCCGAATTGAACCCCTTTTTCTCCATGCAGTCACGGAGCGACTTGCGGGTTCTCGACAACATCATGTCGACCGCGGCAGACGTCATGTGTACGTCCGGGTGACTCGCTATCGTCTTGCTCGGAAGATCGAGAAACGCGCGCAAGAACCACACCGTCTGCCCGCGGAACGTGAGAGCTCCCACGCAGTGGCTGATGGCACGTAGGAACTCGGCATTCCGCATGCTGATCTCCGCGCCGTCGGCCTCGGGGGCCAATGGCGCGCCGACCGAGTGTTGGCTTTGCGCGTCGCGGCCGTGCGTCCGCTCGGATCGGCGCAGCGTATCGACCAGCCCGTTCCGGGCGAGGACGGAGAGGTATGAGCAGAGCTGCGGCGCCTTTAGGTCCGCCAAGTCGCGCTGCCCGTTCTCCAGACTGCGGATGAAGGCCGCCGACTTTTCCGAAGCGATATCCCGAATGTCTTCCCCGTCGATGTAACCGTAAGAGTGACAATGGAGTCGCACGTAGCGGGTGACCGCCGCATTGACCAGCGGCCAAAGCTCACGAAGCACCTTGGCGGCATGCTCGCGGCTGCCCGACTGCTTCCATTCCTGGGATAGCGCGTGGATGCGCTCCGGCCAGTGACGCTGTTCGTCGCCAGGCGGGGGAGTCTCAGGTGCAAGTGACGACATACGTTACCGTGGTGGTCTTCGATCAACCCCATTCAATTCTAACATTCTTTTTCCCTCATCGGCGCTGCCGGGCGTTTCAAACATATCAAACCGATCGGCACGTTAGATCGCACCCATTCGCACGAAGTTCTAGCAGCGGGTGCTCTCGGGCTTGCCCCCTCTGCCCACCGCAATACGAGGTCGAAGCAAATACCGGTTTTCTTGTGACTTGCAGTGCGCGTGAAAGTTTCTTTGCCAACCGAAGGAGCTAATTCATGAAAAAGCGAAAGCTGCAACTGGACAAAGAAGTGCTGTTGTCGAACCAGACCCCGCACGTCGACGGCGGAACTCTCAATGTGCCGTGCGTCATCACTCACGTGATCGTTTTGACCATCGAGCTCGGAACCACCTTCGACGATTCCGTCATTATCTGCACGGGTGACCCGGGCGGTGGTTCGCCGAGCGTCTCATGCACCCCTGCCTCGTGCACTTGCCAGGGATCGGACATCCCCGGCGGCCCGACGTGCTAGCGGAGGGTGAACCATGAAAAAGCGACGGCTTCTGCTGGACAAGGAACGACTCACAGGCGATTCCCAATCGTTTCACGGTGCACAATGGACGGTCATCTTTTTAGGGCCGTCGCCTCTCTGCATACTGACGATTTCGCTGGACCTGTGCGATGGACCTCCACCGCCCCCACCGCCTCCAGCACTGACGCAGCAGGCGGGGTGTTCGATAGAAATCTGTCCGTGATGATGCTCGGGTCCGTACACCCGAGTCGCCTTCGGCCGTGCAGCCAAAACTGCACGGTCGAAGGCACCAAAGTCGGTGTCGCATCCGACTTTCTTTGAATCTTGCAGGACGTGTACGGCATGAGGCTCAAGACCAACGGGAAACCGGTGGGGTAGCTGATTGAAAACCAAATCCTGACCTGATCGATGCGACGGTAATGCGCCCCGGGTGACAACTTTCTGGCTTAGCCAATCAAACACCGGTACGGCGGGGATGCTGCAAAGATCGAAACTCAAGAGTTCCTTGCAACTGGGTCCGTTGGACTGCGGGCCCGCCAACCTGCGTGCGCTCTGTCTAAACGCCGGCGTGCGCGTCGACAACGACCGCATGCGGTCGCTGTGCGACACGAGCCGCGCCGGCAGCAGCCTCTTCCGCCTGCACGAAGCGGCTGAAGCACTCGGTTTCAGCGCGCGACTGCGCTCCCTCGACCTCTACGACCTTCGCGACCACGCCTCGACGTATCTGCCGGTGATCGTGGCACTGCAGACGGGCGGATCGCTGCATCATTTCGTCACGATTCACGGCTTTCGCGGCGATCGGGTGACCGTAATGGATCCGGCGTTCGGGGTTCGCGAGGTCCCCTTCGAGGAAATGCGGGCGCGTATGGTCGGCGCCGAGCTCCCCTACAAAACGGACGACATCAAGAGCGAGGAGAAGAGCGACGAAAACCGCAAGGAGCTGCTCGACAAGCTCGTGGTGCATGGCGTGGCGCATGGCACTGCCAGCACCTGGCTGGATCGCCACAGCCTATTTTTTGTCGACGATTGCCTGAAGTATGTCGAGCTGCTGCGCACGCGGGTGGGGTCGCGGGGGCTGGGATCCGACGCACAGTTGCTTACCGCCCTGTTGGAAAAGGAATCGCTCCAGCTTCCGGAGGAATTCGGCACGATCGTTCGCTACGACGACACGAATTCGACCGCACTGGTCGCGGGTCCGGTCGTGCTGGAAGTCAAAGGGACGCCGCGCGCGGAGTATGCGTCGCTGGAAAGGCGTGGCCCCAAGCGACGTTTGTTGGCGCACCTGTGGAATCACCGCAGTGGGTGGGGACCGCAAGCCGTCATCGCGGCATGTTTAGCGCTGCTCGGGCTCGGTCTTGCCTCGTCGACGGGGTTGGTGGTGGAAAGCCTGGATACGGGTTGGCCGCCGTTTCTCGTCCTCTTGTTTGCGTTGGGTTGCGCGCAGATCGTTTCCGATTACGCGCGTTACGCCAACACGCGCGCCATGGCGCGCTTGGCGAACGGCCTGACATTGCGCGCGAAGGCGGGGCTGCTCGATCGCTTGAGTATCGCGCCGGAACAGCAGCTGCGCGATCGTTCGACCGGCGAAATGGTGGCGCGCGTCGAAGAGTCGGCCAGCCTGGCGTCGTTTATATCCGAATGGGGAGTAGGGACGGCGGTGGCGTTGGGGACGTCGCTGGTCGCGATCGTGTTGATCGCCCTTTCGTTCTGGCCGTTCCTCGCGATCGCGGCGCTGCAAATCGGCATGTCGTGGCTGATCGTGGAGTTGTTTTCGCGGCGGCTGCGGCGACTGGCGCGCGATGTATACGAGCAAGGGGCGCGCTACAACGCCAAGCTGCTCGAGATTCTGCGCGGACTGGAAGCGGTGCGCTTGGTCCGTGCCGGCGACTACACCTTCTACGACGCCGACCGACTGTCGTCGCGCATGACACGATCCGCGTTCGTCCAGCAGGACTGGATCATTCTCCAGCAGCTGGTGCTCTCGCTGAGCGGCGTCATCACGACGTCGTGCATGGTGTTCGCGGCGTACTTTGCGCTGAGCTCGGGCACGGCGACGGCCGCCGCCATCACCTCGGCGTTCGCGCTTACGACGTTGCTGCAAGGTTCGCTGACCGGCTTGGTGCGACGCCGGCAAACGCTGGAATCGACCGGGGTCGTGCTCGAGCGCTACGAAGAGCTCACCGCGGTACCTCCGACTCGCCAGTCGGATGACTCGCACCTCAGCACGCGCGAGTGGCAAACCGTCACGCTGGCGGATGTAACCTTCGGATATCGCCGCGACCGCCACGTCCTGCAAGGATTGAATCTCTCATTGGCGCGCGGCGAAATCATCGCTGTTCTCGGCCAGAGCGGCGCGGGCAAATCGACGCTGCTCGACGTGATCACGGGTTTGTACGAGCTTCCGGCGGGCCAGGTATTGGCGGACGGCACCGCGTTGGCGCGTTCCGATCTGCAGAGCATGGGCACGTACGTCGTGCACCAGGAGCCGGGCCTCATCCACGGGACACTCTTGGAGAACATCGTGTTCGGCGGGAACCTCCCGGACGCGGACACACTGGCCGCGGCGTTGCACGCATCCGGTTTTCAAGACGTCGTCGATCGCATACCGGACGGATTGAACGCGAAGGTGGGCGGACGCTGGTCGAGTCTCTCCGGTGGGGAACGGCGGCGGCTGTGTCTGTGCCGCGCGCTGATCCGCAAGCCGCGTCTGCTCCTGCTCGACGAAACGCTCGGTGCGCTCGAGCCCGAGCTGCGTCGCACCATCGTCGAGCGCATTCACGCCCTCGACGCGCGCATGGCGATCGTCATGATCACCCATGATCCCATGGACGCGGGGTTTTGCACGCGTGCCGTGGTGATGAGCCGCGGCGTCATCGTGGAAGACGGACCGGCGGCCGGATTGTTGGCCGACGCGGAGAGTCATCTGCGCCGCTTGACGCTTGGAGGGGGTGGCGACGCATGACGACGGCGTGGATCGCTCTCGACAGCCCGGCGGTCCCGAGCCTGCTGCGCAAGGCGTTCAGCCTGGAGCTCCCGCGCGGAGCGGGACACGGATCGCTTTCGCTCGACGACCTCTCGCGCATTGCGCGCCACAACGGTTTCACCATGAACGTGCGCTCGGCCGAGCTGCCGCTCGATGACCGCGCCGGTCAGCCGCACTTGATCCTGCGCGACGATCGTTTCTTGACCGTGATCAGCCGCGGGCCGTCTTGGCTCTTGCTGGACGCCGACGGCGGCTTTGTGCGTGTGGATCGGAGCGACGTCTTGCGACTCATGTCCACCGACGACGAGCGCGCCGACATGGAGAGGTATCACGTGCTCATGGCGGCCGCCGGCGTCGAGCCGGGGCTCGCCGAACGGCTGATTCGGACGATGGGTATTGCGCGCAGCCGCGAGCTGGCACAGTGGATGGTGGACCATCGCGACACCATTCACGACGCGGACAATTTCGTTCGCCTCGCTCTCGACGCACCGCACCTGCTGCCGGTCGCGTGGAGCCGCGCATCGTCGCCGCCGCACGTCCGCGAGATTTCCTTCGACCCGCATATGCAGCTGCGCGGCCCGCGCGTGCTGCGCAATGCCGCCGCCGACTTGGTGCGCGGCGAAGCATCGCTCTTGCTTTCCCTGGTGGGCATCGTGCTGGCGGGTATTCCGGTGGGTTACTTGCTGCCGCTGTGCATCGCATTCTTGATCGACCGGGCGCGCGCAGTGGGAGATGCACCGGTCGTGGTGTTCGCGATTCTCATCGCGGCGCTGGTCATGGCGGCTCTGCTCGGTGCGGTTCGCTCGCTGGGGTTCGTGCGACTGGGCGCACGCATTCGCATCCGCTTGCTGAACGCATTTCTGTTCCGCCTGCTCGGCTGTCGCATTCAAAGTCTGAGGACGTTGACCGACGGCGACATGTCGGCGCGCTTGTCGGACCTCTTGGTGGCGCAGCAGCTCCTCTTCGGACAAACGCTGCCCTCGGTCCTGTCGACGCTGATGCTGGTTGGCGGGCTGATCTATCTCGCCCGCGTGGCGCCCGTGTTCCTCATCCCGTTGGGTGTCGCAGCCGTGCTCATCGCGACGCTATACGCGGTCATGGCGCCGCGCCTGCGCGAGCTCACGCGCGAGCGCCTGGTAACGTACAGCTCGTGGCGCGATCGATTGATCGAGCGCTTCGAGAACTGGAAGCTCTTCCGGCATTTCGATCCCGAACTCGGCATGCTGCCGCGGATCGACCCATTCTTGTCCGCCACCGCCGACCTCGGCCAGCGCGGGTCGGCACTGGGCGCGCTCTTGACACTCGGCACGGCGTTCATCGCGCTGGGATTTCTCGGCGCGGCGTGGACCCTCGGCGTGCAGGGTTACCAGCGTGACGCGTACTCCTTCGGTCAGTTTTTCGTGT
>JAICFA010000065.1 GCA_025923935.1 Candidatus Krumholzibacteriia bacterium | reverse complement strand
TCGATGGCGCCCTTCAGATCGTCGAAGGATCGCCGGGTGGCCGTCTTGAAATCGTTCCAGGCGACGTCGCCTTCGTCCTTGGCGTTGTTGATGCTATCGCGCAGATCGTTGTTGCGCTTCTCCACGTCGTCCAGCAGATCGTCGAATTCATCGCGGCGGCTCTCGTCGAGCTTGGCCAGCTCGGCGCGCTTCTCCTGGATCAGCCGCTCATTCTCGGCGACCTTTTCGTCCATCTCGCGCTTGAAGTTGGTCCAGTCCTGCTGCCACTCGGCGCGCACCTCACGCCGCGCCTCGTTCAAGTCTTGCTGCGCGTCGGCGAGATCCGATTGCTGTTCCTTCACTTCTTCGCGCGCATCCGCGACTTCTTTTTCATTGGAGCAGCCTGCACCGGCGAGGCACAGCGCTGCAAGCACGAGCCAAGCGTGCTTGGCTCCGTTTCGTGTCGATGTCGAAAGCATGGCAATTCCTCCTCGAACGCAGGGGTATATATCCACGTATGAACCATGCCGGTACGCGCGCGCGAGGGACATAAGTAGAAGTGTGTACCGGGTCACACAAAATCGTACGAATAGTGTACTGGCTTACATACTCCAGCCCGATTTGCGTACGTTAGCTTTCCCTTGTGTCTTCGAACGACTGCGGGCCGCGATTGGCAACGTAGGAGACAACGGATGAGCAATGCGAAACGGTGCGACTGGAGAACGAGGGCCGTTTTGACCCTTGCGGTGGCGTGGCTGGCTCACGTCGATGCCTGGGCGGGCTCCGCGACTGCGACCAAGACGGTGACGGTTCGCGCCAGCAGCGAGTACGATCGCGGCGGGGTGTGGCGCGTCTTGTTTGGCGACGCGTGGCGCGACGTATGGGCGGCGGAGATCACCGTGCCCGTGCTCGACCTGGGCACGTACGCCGGCGGCTTGAAGCCCATCAAGGCGGGCGGCAACCAGAGCCGCACGCTCCGCTTCGCAGGAGCGGACGGACGCACCTACCAATTCCGCTCGACCGAGAAGAACATCGATAAGGTGCTTCCCAAAGACTTGAAGGACACGCCCGCCAGTGCTATCGCTGGCGATCAGCGTGCCACCTTCCATCCCACTCCCCACCCCACCGTGACGGTGCTGCAGCGCGAACTGGGATTGCTGCACACGGTACCCATGCTGGTGTACATCCCGGACGATCCGCGCCTGGGCGAGTACCGCGAGAAGTTCGCCAACACGCTCGGCCAGATCGAAGAGCGCCCCGACGAAAACGAGAACGGGCAGACCTTCGCGAATGCCAAAAAGATCAACGCTACCGACAAGCTGTTGGAGGAGCTGGAGGAAAGTACCGAGAACCGCATTGATGCGCGCGAGTATCTGGCGGCGCGTTTGGTCGACTTCTTGGTGGGCGACACCGACCGCGGCGCCGATCAATGGCGCTTTGCCAAGTTCGAGCGCGACGATTATGACGTCTACCGACCGATCGCGCGCGACCGCGACTATGCCTTCATGAAAGTGGAGGGCCTGGCGGCCACGGTGGGACGCCGCGTGTATCCGCGCCTGGTGAACTTCAACGGCAAGTTCCCCAAGATGCGGTCGCTCTTGTTCATGACACAGGAATTCGACCGCAGCCACTTGGTAGCCCTCGACTGGTCGGAATGGGAGCAGGTGATCGCGACCGTCCAGCTGCGCCTCACCGACTACGTCATCGAGCGCGCGGTGCACCAGATGCCGGAGTCCCACTACCAGCTCAGCCGCGCCCTTATTACCGAAGGATTGATCGCGCGCCGCGACGAGTTGCGCGAGATCGCGCGCGAGTACTACCTCTTGGTCAACCAGGAGGCGGATATCTTCGGCTCCGACGACGACGAGGCAGTGGAAATCGAGCGCAACTCCGACGGCAGCGTGCTGGTGCGCATGTCGCGGCGCGACGCCGACGCCAAGGTGACCGCCGGGATGAGCGTGTACCGCGCCAGCGCGGCGGGAGAAACGGCCGCTAAAGATGCTGCGACGGTTTTCGAGCGGCGCTTCGTGCCGTCGGAAACGCAGGAGATTCGCGTGTATCTCGAGCGCGGCAACGACCGCGTGGTGGTTCGCGGCTCGAGTCAGCGCAGCATCATGGTGCGCGTTACCGGTGGCGAGGGCGACGACGTGCTCGAAGATTCGTCGCTCGTCGCGCACGGGCCGCGTACGCGCTTCTACGACGCGAGTGGCGACAACACCTTCGTGGAAGGTGAGCACACCAAGATCGACACCAAGACGTTCGAGATGAAAGCGCCGCGCCGCTCGCTCGACGAGGATGAAAATAAAGAACCGGTAAAGAATCCGCGCGCGCTAAGCGAAGAGCGCCGCGGCCGCTTTCGCGACCTCATGCCCGGCAGCGAAGACGTCATCGAGCGGCAAATGCACGCGGGACAGCGGTTTTGGGGCTCGACCACAGGCTTGATGCCGATGACGGGCTACCGCGAAAGCGGCGGCGTCGTGGTCGGCGTGGGGCCCTCCACCACCCATTTCGATTTTCGCCATCAACCGTACGCCTGGCGCGCCGATGCTCGTGGTATGGTAGGGACGCGCAACAGCGGCTTCGGCCTGCAGTTGGACGCGGACCGTTATCTCGAAAACTCGCGCTGGAGTCTCGCGCTGTTCGCGCACGTGAGCGAGCTCGAATCGAACCGCTTCTACGGTTACGGCAACGACAGTCCGCTCATCGACGAAGATTTCACACTGGTCGAACGGTTCGAAGTCTTGGCGCAACCCGCGCTGCGCTATGACATCAACGCGACCAGCCGATTGGCGTTCGGCCCCGCCATCAAGTACGTCGACGCCGACGTTCCGGAAGCGAGTCCGGCCGCGCAAGCGGCGCCGCTCGGAACCACAGCGTCCTTCGGACAGCTCGGCGCATTCGCCGACTTCGAGCTCGACAGGGTGCAAGCGGATGCCAAGCAACAGTCGGGTTGGGGTGTGAACGCCGGCGGCTCCGCGTATCCCGAGGCGTGGGACGCGCAAGATGGATTTGGCGAAGCGCACGCACTCGCGCGCGTGTTCATCCCGGTGGGATGGCCGACGTTGGCGCTGCGCGCCGGTGGCCAGCGCGCCTGGGGCAGCTTTCCGCTGCACGAGTCGGCGTTCATCGGCGGACGCTGGACGCTGCGCGGCTACCGTTGGAATCGGTTTGCGGGCGATGCGTCGGCGTATGGCAGCGCGGAGCTGCGCATGCCGCTGTTTCGCATGACCTTGTTAACGCGCGGACAGCTGGGCCTCATCGGCTTTACCGACGCCGGGCGCGTGTGGATGGACGGCGAGTCCGACGGCGATTGGCACATGGGGTACGGCGGCGGGTTGTGGTTCGGGACACTGGAAAGACAGTTCAGCGCCACGTACGCGCACGGTGACGAGCACCGCATCTATTTCTACACGTCGATGCCGTTTTGATAGCTACCTGCGGGAGGTTAGACATGGTAGCCAAGAACGACGTACTCACGTTCGAAGAGCTTCGTGACGATTGCTGGCCGGTGATGTTCGAGGAGACCACCGACGATGACGTTCGCTGGTTGCGCACCGTCGCGGATCTGCTGGAGCGGCGTGCCCGCGAGCGTGCGACCACGGTCCGCGAAAACGAGCCGGAGCGCAGGAACTAGCTCCCTACGCTCCGGGTGTTTCGGGCTTGCTACACTCGCGCGATGCACGATGGTTCGTGCCGTGCCGAGAATTCCTTCGCTACGCCGTGCGCGCTGGCGCCGGCGTCTTTCCCCGGCGAGCAAATAGCTTCCGCGCGACTGCAATCAACGCTATTACGCCGACCACCAGCAGTTTTTTTAGGGCGAGAATCGCCACGAGCAACGCCTTGAAGAACCCCATCTTGGCCGCGGCAGCGCCGGCGACCAGCGCGGCCACGCCATACTGCGAGACTTTGTCCTCGCCGTGCACGTAGTCGCTGTAGCGGTGGCCTTGATTGAACTCGATCGACGCCAGCACGTTGTCGGTGTTGTCGTGGATCGTAGCGAGCCTGTCCATCGCGGCTACGGCATTGAGCTCGAGCACGCCGCGGCGCCCGAGCACGCGGATACAGTAATTCAGCGTGTGAACATCCGCGTTCCCGAACTGCAGCTCCTTGGCCCAATACAGCTTGTGATTGCTCGCGTCGTACAGGGGCGGTTCGGCCCAGCCAATTAGTGTGACCGGCTCGAAGCCGAGTTTCTCCCGTTCCTGGTTCGACATCTTAGTGTCAGCTTTCATCTGCGCCAACAGTTTCTCGTAATCGATCGACGACGCGTCCTTGTCGTTGACGTACCCACTCTCGTCGAACGTGATGATGATGCCCCATCCCTCTTCCGCCAATGGACTCGTCTCGGCAGGAATCAGCATTCCCAACACATTCTCGCTCATCTCAGCTGGATTGCCCCACCCGTCGGTGAGCAGGCGCTGGCTTCCCTCTTTACCAAGGAAGCGAAAATCCGCAGGGACGTTGATGGTCGCGATTCCGTCGGGCAGCGTGATGGTGCCCGCCTGATATCCAAGCGACGATTCGAACGCCTCCGCGGCGGCGTTGATCTCTTCGTTCGTTTGCGCAACCGCGGGCGCGATCGAAAGTAATATCCCCAAGAACGACAGAATGACGGGGCGCATGGCGGTCCTCCCTCTGCGCACCAAGCAAGGTGCGCGGGCCGAGCGTGTCCTCTAAAGCATTCGGTGGTGTGGAGCAGCTTTCGCGCCAGCGACGCGCAGGGCGATGCTCGGCGAGCAACGTAATCACGCGGAATTGCACGACGCACAAAGGAACCATCGTCTCGCCAACGCTCACCGCGCGCGACGGGCGGCATCACGATCGAAGGAGGATTTGCGCGAGCTTATGGCGTGCGTGGCTCAAGCGGTGATTTCGCGGTGATGGAGGATGAAGCACGAACGGGGTGACGCCGCCGCGTCATCACCCTATTTGTTTTGGGTCTTTTTTCACTCCCATAATGGGAGTGAAATATCACCCACTTCTTGTTCCGAAAGAGTTCGTGGAAAAACTAAATGGCGCATCCTCCCGCGTTCGATGAACAGCGCGGGAGGACGCGCCGATGTCGGCAGTATAGTGCGTGTCATCTACATGTCAACGTGGTTCATTGATAATCTTCTCACGAGTTGCGTCGCGGTCGCTCATTGGTGAGGCGCGTGCACCGCGTGGCGCGAGCAGGCCGGCGGAAACCGCCGGCCTGCTCGTCGGAAGGATGCTAACGAACGGCTACTTCAGCAGCACGATCTTGCGCGAGTCCACGTGTGCGCCGGCCGCCAGCTTCACGAAGTAGATGCCCGAGCCGACCGGCAGGCCGCTGTTGTCGAGGCCGTTCCACGTGACGCGGTGATCGCCCGCCGGCATGGGTTGGTCCACCAAGCGGCGAACCAGCGAGCCGCGTGCGTCGAAGATGGCGATCAGCACGTGGTCACCCACCGTCAGCGAATACTCCAGCGTCGTCTGCGGGTTGAACGGGTTCGGGCGCGCCGACGTGAGCTCGGCGGACTTGTCGTGCGGTACCGTCACCCGCGCGGTCGCATTCACGGTATTCCCCGACGCATCCTCGATGGCATACACGATCTCGTAGATGCGATCGCCCCCATTGCCCGCGCGCTCGGCGCGCAGGTCGAAGCACAGGTCGGCGGTGCCGAACTCCGCGTTGCGAATGTCGGGCGCCGATTGGTTAGCCCCGCCCTTGAGCTCCGGCTCGTTCGAGGTGATGGACACCAACCAGAAGGTGGTTTCGCCATCACCCGCGTCGTCGACGGTCACATCCGCGCACACCGTCACGAACTTGTTATCGGGCGGCCACAGCACATCTTTGTCCACGACCACCTTCATCTGCGGCGGAGTGGTGTCGAACACACTCACCTTGGCGGAACACTCCGCGTGATTGCCCGTCACGTCCGTCGCGCGGAACGTCACCGTGGTGATTCCGAGCGGGAACATTTCGGGCGCATTGTGGGTCACGACCGGCGCAGGGTCAGCGGCGTCCGACGCGGCCACCGCCGCGAGAAAGGCGGCGATGACGTCGTACGTCGCGGGCGTTCCGCCGGGCGCGGTGCGCTCGACTTGAATATCCTCGGGGCACGCGATCTGCGGCGGCGCGGTATCGCGCACGGTAACCGTCGCGGAACACTCGGAGTGGTTGCCCACGCCGTCGGTTGCGCGGAAGGTCACGGTCGTCATACCGTTCGGAAACACTGCGGGCGCGTCACTCGTAATGACGGGCGACGCATCCGCGTCGTCCGACGCCGACACGCCGGCGAGAAACGCCGCAATGACGGCGTCCGTGGCCGGCGTTCCCGCGGGCGAGGTCTGCTCGGCTTGCACATCGAGCGGGCACGCGATCTGCGGCGGTGTCGTGTCCATCACCGTCACCATCGCGGCGCACTCGGAGTAGTTGCCGGCCGCGTCCGTGGCGCGAAACGTCACGGTGGTGATACCCGCCGGAAAGACGGCGGGCGCATCGTTGATGATGGCCGGCGACGGATCCTCGTCGTCGGAGGCCGTCGCACCATCCAGGAACGCCGCAATGAGGGCGTGGGTCGCCGGCGTTCCGTCGGGAGCCGCCTGCTCGACCTGAACGTCGCCGGGACACGCGATCGACGGCGGCGTGGTGTCGGCGGCGTGATCGTCGAACTTCACCACGAACACGTCGCCCAACCCGGCGCTGACCATGGGGCCGCCGCCGAAGTTGACCGTGCCGGAGAAAATGCCCGCGGCAATCAAGTTGCCGGAGGGCTCGTACGCGCAGGCGTGTCCCCAGTCGTCGCCGGTGTTGCCGAAGCGTTCGCTCCAGCGGTGCGCGCCGTTCACTTCGAACATGGCGAGAAAGACGTCGTCGTCGCCCGCACTGGTGAGCGGTCCGCCGCCGAAGTTGGCCGTGCCGCGCACATTGCCGCTCATGGCAATCGTGCCGGCGTCGCAGATGGTGATGTCCAGACCCTGCACCATGTCGGTGCTGCTAAAGGTCTGGCTCCACAGCTGCACGCCGTTCAAGTCGTACTTGGCGAGCACCGCACCATTATAGACACCCGCTACCACCGCGCTGCCCGCGGCATCCACACCCACTTCCTCACCTCGGTCGGCGGCCGGTCCACCCATGCGTTTGCTCCACTGAATCACACCGTTCGCGTCGTATTTCGCCACGAATACGTCGGTCAAACCGGCGCTGACGAGAGGACCGCCGCCGAAACTTACCGTGTTACTGAACTGGCCGGTGAGCACCACGTTGTCGGACGCGTCGACCGCGACACCATAGCCGGCGTCCGGGTTCGAGCTGCCCACCGCGCGGTTCCACATATAACCACCGGCCGCATTCAACTTGAGAACGAAGACGTCCAAGCTGCCAAAGTGTGGCGTGTCGGCACCACCGCCGAAGTTGATCACACCACTATAGTGGCCGGTCAGGATGACGTTGCCCAGCGCGTCGGTCACGACGTCCTGGCCTTCGTCGCCGCCCGAGCTTCCGTACCATTGACTCCACTGGTGCGCGCCGGATGGGTCGAACTTGGCCACGAAGATATCCTGCGCGCCGCGGCCGGCCAGCGGTGCACCGCCGAAGCCCACCGGCCCGCGAAAATTACCGGTTAGGATGATGTTGCGCGCACCGTCGATGGCGACGGCCGTGCCGACATCCAAACCCGTTCCGCCGAAGCGCTGGCTCCACAGAACGTTGCCGTTGGCGTCGTACTTGGCGAGGAAGATATCCTGGCTGCCGGCGCTGGTAAGCAACTGTCCGCCGATGGTCATCGAGCCGGCAAACGAGCCGGCGACCACGACGTTACCGAATCCATCCACCGCGACATCGAAGCCGGTGTTGATGCTCGGACCACCGAAGCAGCGGCTCCAGTCATGGACGGGAGCGGCATTCACCCAAGAAACATTGAAGATCATGCCGAGTGTCAATAGGCACACGACTACGAATTTAGACATGCGGAACACCTCCGCGCAGGTGAGGCGAAAGCGAGCGATGCAAACGCCGGAGCGAGTAAGGAGCGGGAGTCTGCCGTAACAGTTCTCCCCGCGCTGCAATTACTCGTCATTTTCGCGGCGAGTGGCGCACTGCAGCCATTCCATGGAACTGCAGGTCTCGCGCAGGAATCGCTCGTCTTTCATCACCGCGCCAACCAGGTAATGTGCATATGCCATGCCCCGGGTAAGTTTTACCCTGGCTGGTGTGAGCCGGATGGTTGGGCGAAATGAAAGAATGGAGCGGCCCTCGCAGGCCGATCGACGAGCGAGTGCATGCGTCGATGGCCCGCGAAAGCCGACGGAGGCGGACTAGCGGTTACCGGAAGGTTGCGCGGGCGACGGTTTCGCCCAGCGGTCGATCCAGCTCAGCACCTCGGTGTGCCATTGAATCGAGTTCGCTGGCTTCAACACCCAGTGATTCTCGTCCGGGAAATAGAGGAACTTGCTGGGGATGCCGCGACGCTGCAGTGTGTTGAAGGTCGCGAAACCCTGCGTTTCCACGACGCGATAATCCAACCCACCGTGGATCACGAGCATCGGCGTCTTCCACTTGCCCACGTGGTCGATGGGGTTGTGCTTTGTGTAGCCGTCGGGGTTGTCCCACGGTGTACCGTGGTGCTCCCACTCGGGAAACCACAACTCCTCCGTGTCGAAGTAGGCGAAGCGCTCGTCCAAGTTACCGTCGTGGCAGACGAAGGCGCGGAAGCGGTCGGGCATCTGCCCCGCCATCCAGTTGACCATGTAGCCGCCGTACGACGCACCCAATGCCACCACGCGCGTGCCATCCATGTAGGCATACTTGGCGAGGGCGGCGTCGAGTCCCTTCTGAATATCCTCGAACGGGGCGCCGCCCCAATCGCCGCGAATGTCGTCGCAGAATTTCTGTCCGTAACCGGGCGAGCCATGAAAGTCGACGACCAACGTGGCGTAACCGGCGCCGGCGTAGAACTGCGGGTTCCATCTATAATGGAAGTGATTGCTCATCGACACCTGCGGTCCGCCGTGAACGATGACCGCCACTGGATATTTCTTCGCCGGATCGAAGTCGACCGGCTTGACCGTCCAGGCGTACACCGTGTCATGGTTGGCGCCGCTGAAGGTGAACTGCTCCGTTTCGCCCCAGCGCGCGCCGGCAATTTGCTCGGCGTTTACACTCGTGATGGCCGAAGTCTTCTTTCCATCCAACGACGCGGAATAGATTTCGACCGGCGAGCGCAAGTGGTCGAGGCCGTAGATCACCGACTTGCCCGCGATCCCCGCCACCGAGTTGACCCAGCCGGAGCGCACGATCGTCTTGGCCCGGCCCTTGGCCAGGTCGAGCGCGAACAACGATTGATTCCCCAGGTTGGGGGCGTAGGTGTAGATGGTCTTGCCGTCGCGCGACCACACGATGGTTTCCGCCGAGCGGTCCCATTTCGGCGCAATCTCGCGGGCGGCACCGTTCGGCCACGCGCGCACCATCACCGCCTTGCGATCCGCTTCGTAGCCCGCGCGCGCCATCGCCAGCCACGCGAGCTGCTGGCCGTCGTTCGAGAAGGTGGGGTTCGTGTCCCACGCATCGTTGTCGGCGGTCAGGTTGCGCGGTGCGGCCGAGGCATCCACCGGTGCCAGGTACAAGTCGAAGTTTGTCGACCACGCTTCTTCATGCCCGGCGTCGCGCGCGGTGAACACCATCGCGCGGCTGTCGGGGGTGAAGGTAAACTCTTCCCCGCCGCCAAACGGCTTCGAGGGCGAGTCCGCGTCCATCGCCTGCATGACGTCCACCGGCGTACCGCCGTCGATGGGCATCACGAAGACGTGATTGCGACGACCGTCGGCCCACGTGTCCCAGTGACGAATGAAGAGCGAATCGTACACACGGCCCGTGGCTTTGTTGGCCGCGCGCTCGTCGAGCTGCTGCTTGGTTTCGTCGATCGACCTGCCCGGGAACACTTCGATGGAAAACGCCAGCGACTTCCCGTCCCGCGAGAGGACAATGTTGGAAACGTCGAGCGAGAGGTTGGTGACTGGCGTGGGCTCGCCCCCGCTGGGCGAAAGCTTCCAGATCTGCGACGACTTCGAGCGCGTCGACGTGAAGTAGATCGACTTTCCATCCACCGACCAGCGCCCGCCCGTGTCCGCGGCCGGATCGTTGGTGAGCTGGCGCAGCCCCTTCCCGTCGACCCCCACCACCCATAGATCGGTGCGGCCTTTGTTGGCCTCGAAGTCCGTCGTCCGCAGTGTGAAGAGCACCCACTTGCCGTCGGGCGACACTTGCGGATCGGAGATGCGCTTCATCTCCCACATGTCGCGCACCCCGAACGGATGGGTGTCGGCGGCGTGCGCCGGAACGACGAATAGCGAGAGCAAAACCAGCGAAAGGAGCGTGCGGAACATGGAAGCCTCCGTGGGGATGTGAGAATTGGGGTGCCTAGAGAGTAGGTGCGCGTGGCGACAGCGTCAAGGGAGCCGGCTTGCACGCCTTGTCGCTTGTGGCGGACGCCAATCATCGCTAGACTCGCCGCTTCCATGACCAATCCTCTAGATCCTCAGGATTCGGGCGGCAATCCACCGCCCGAGCCGCGCCGTCCTATCGAACACGCGGAGACCATCGCCGGCGGAACATCCGCTCGCAGTGCTCCGCCCATGCCCGTGGCCGTTGGCTCGTACCGGATCGTCGGCAAGCTCGGCCAAGGCGGCATGGGGACGGTATTCGAGGCCGAGCAGCACAACCCGCGCCGGCGCGTGGCGCTCAAGGTGATGCGCGGTGGCCCCTTCGTCGATGAAGAAAGTGTGCGTATGTTCCAGCGCGAGGTCGAGTCGCTTGCGCGTCTGAAGCATCCCAACATCGGTGCCATCTACGACGCCGGCCGCACCGAGACCGGCGAACACTTCTTCGCGATGGAGCTCGTACGCGGACGCGATCTGGGCGAATTTCTGCGCTCGCGCGGCGTACCGCGCGAGCGCGATGAGATCCGCTTTCGACTCCGCGTCTTCCAACTGATCTGCGACGCCGTCCACTACGCTCACCAGCGCGGCGTCATCCATCGCGACTTGAAGCCGTCGAACATTGTGATCGCGGAAGAGGAGAGCACCGCGGCGGACGCGGTGCCCCCGGTGAAAATTCTGGACTTCGGGCTCGCCCGCATCACCGAGACCGATGTGGCCGCCACCGCCGTCACCGAAATCGGCGTCATCAAAGGAACCCTGGCATACATGAGCCCCGAGCAGACACGCGGCGATTCGGCCGAGATCGATTTGCGCACCGACGTGTACTCGCTGGGAGTGATTCTCTACGAGATGCTCACCGGCGTTCTTCCCTACGAAACGCGCAGCGGATCGCTGGTGGACATCGTGCGCCACATTTGCGAAACCGCACCGGTGCCGCTGCGACGCGTCTGGCCCGCGGACTTGCGTGCCGACGCGGATCTGGAGACGATCACCGGAAAAACACTCGAGAAGGACGCGTCGGCTCGCTACACCAGTGCCGCTGCGCTCTCGGAGGACGTCGCGCGCTACCTCGATTCCCGGCCGATATTGGCGCGAGCGCCGAGCTCGGTTTACCAGCTGCGTAAGTTCGCGCGCCGCAACCGCGCGCTGGTCGGGGGTGTGTTTGCCACGGTGCTGGCACTGATCGCCGGCGTGATCGCGTCCACCACCTTCGGTTTGCGCGCATCCGCGCAGCGACGAGACGCCGAAGAAGCACGGCGCAACACAGAGGCGGTCGTCGATTTCCAGAGGCGCATGCTGAGCGAGATCGACGCGTCCAAGATGGGGGCCGACCTGGCCGCGAGCCTGCAGGATCGGCTGCGCGCGGCACTGCACGAACGCGGCGAATCGGAGCCGGCGATCACGCAGGCACTGGCGTCCTTCGACGCCGGTCTCCGCGACATCAACACCACGGATGTCGCGCTGCGCGTGATCGACGACAACGTCCTCGCGCGCGCGTTGCACACCTCCGAGACACGATTCGCGAACCAGCCCGCGATCCGCGCGCAGCTCCGCCAGTCGATTGGCGAGACCTATCTCGGACTCGGCATGTTGGAACGCGCCGAATCCACGATGACATCGACCGTTGCTCTGTGCGACAGCCTCTACGGACCGAAGTCGCAGGCGGCTTCCGCGGCGCGCGCATCGCTCGCACTCGTATACACGATTCAGGGACGCGCCGACGCGGCCGAGCCGCTGTACAAGGACATTATCGCGTACCGCACGCAAGCGCTCGGTGCCCAGGACTCCCTCACCATGCAGGTGATGAACGAACTCGGTATTGTCTACATCGACGCCGGCCGGTACGCGGAGGCCGAAACTCTCTACACCACGATATTGCCGGTTATGCGCCGCAAGTACGGCGACTTGGATCGCGGGACGCTGTCCGCGAAGGCGAACTATGCGTGGCTTCTAACACAGGACGGGCGCGCAGAAGCCGAGTCGCTGGCCGTCGAGGTGCTGGCGGGGCGGCGCAAGGCACTGGGCGAGCACCACCCCGAGACCATGCAGTCGGTTAACAACCTGGCCGTGCTCTACAACCGGACGAAGCGCCCCGAACTGGCTGAGCCGCTTATAGAAGAGGACTACGAAGTCTCCCGCAAGGCCCTGGGCGAGGAGCATCCCGACATCCTGCCCACCATGACCAACCTGGGCAAGGTGTACCTGGCGCAAGGCAAGTACGAAGATGCCGTTCGCATTCTGGAAAAGGCCGCCACCACGAGTCGCAAGGTGATGCCGCCCGGGTTCTTCGGAACCGGGATCACGCTGCAAGCCTACGGCGACGCACTCGCTGCCGTCGGTCGCAATCACGACGCCGAGCAGGCGCTCAGCGATGCGTACGAGATTATGCTGCCGGCGATGGGACCCGACCATCCCGGCGTCAACCGGTGCGTCGCCTCCCTCGTTGCGGTGTACGAGAAGGACGGCCGAACGCACGAGGCGGCGTTGTGGCGTAGCCGTCTCGCGCCCGAGAGTCCGGAATGACGCCAGCCCTGGCTCCCGCGGGACCG
>JAICFA010000064.1 GCA_025923935.1 Candidatus Krumholzibacteriia bacterium | reverse complement strand
CCGGCCGCGTGGTGGCCGCGGATTCGGGCTTCGCACTGGCGGCGCAAATCGCCCAAGGTGAGGAGCGCGCCGAAGCGCTGTTCTGGCGCGCGGGTGTGGTGCGGTCGGGGAAGCAGGCGGAGGAACTCTACCAGAGCATCGTGGCCGACTTCGGCGAGAGCGAATGGGCGCAACCCGCCGCCGTCGAGCTCGCCAAGATTCAATACGCCATGGGGCGCTACGAAGGCGCGCGCAGTGTCATCGCCGAGCACGAGTTGTGCGCGCGCGAGGACGAAGCGTGCGTGTTCGACGGCATGGCGGCCAATATGCTGCGCGATTACAGCGGTGCCGCGACCTCGCTCGCGCGCGTCACGCGCGGCCGCGAAAAGACGTGGGCTGCCATCGCGCTGGCGGAGGCGCAAGAAGGGTTGGGCAACGAAGCGCTGGCGTGCCAGCGCTACGCCGACATGGCGCGCTCGCACCCGACCGCGTGGCTGCGCCACGCAGAGTGCATCGAAAACGGCGGCGACGCCGAAGGCGCCAAGCGCGAGTACGAGGCCCTCGCGGACGCGTACCCGTATTCGCCCGAAGCCATTCGCGCGATGGCCAAGGTCTCGCCGCCGCCGCAGATATCCACTCCCGCGGATGCCGGCACGGTACCGGTTCCCGCCGAGGGCGAGAAGCCCAAGCTCGGCGGCACCGGGTTCACGCTCCAGTTCGGATCCTTCGCCGATCGCGGCAACGCCATCAAGCTCGCCGCCAAGATCAAGTCGGTCTACCCCGGTGTCCGCATCGACAGCGAGCTCGTCAATTACCGCGAAGTATTCCGCGTGCGCTTCGGCCAGTACGCCACGCGCGAAGACGCACAGGCCGCCGGCGAAGCCATGGCGAAACAGATCGACGAGCGCTACACCGTGATGCCCATCGCGCGAGCCGCCAATGAGTGACGCGACTCCGCTCATGACGCAGTACCGGGACATCAAGAACCGGTACAGCGACTGCATCCTCCTTTTCCGCGTCGGCGATTTCTACGAGACCTTCTACGAGGACGCGGTCGACGTGTCGTCGATCCTGAACATAACGCTCACCACGCGCGACAAGAACAAGCCCAACCCCATCCCGCTCGCGGGTGTACCGTTTCACGCGGCCGATACCTACTTGCCGCGGCTGCTCGCCGCCGGGCGCAAGATCGCGGTGTGCGAGCAAGTGGAAGACCCCGCCCTGGCGAAAGGACTCGTGCGCCGCGACGTCGTCGAAGTGCTCACACCCGGCACCGCGCTGGGACCGCAGGTCCTCGCCGAAGTCGAGAACAACTACTGCTTGTGCGTGCACCCCAACGGCGACGGTCGCGTCGCGCTGGCGTGGATCGACGTGGGCACCGGCGAATGCGCGAGTGGCGAGGCGGACCACGGCTCGTTCCTCCACCTCGTGCAAGGCAAGCGCATCCGCGAGCTCATTTACGCGCGGGCCACCCCCACCGCCATGGCCGACCTCTTGAACGAGCACCTCGAGCGACCGTTCGTGGCCGAGCTGCCGGACGCTCACTTCACCGCGGCGGCCGCGCGCGAAACCTTGGCGCGCCAGTTTGGGGAGCGCGCCGGAACGATTGCGACGCGCATGACGCCGGGCGAGCTCATCGCCCTCGGTGCCTTGCTCGAGCACTGCATGACCATGCGTGGCGGCGCCATGCCGCAAGTCGTCGATGTGACCCGCGTGGGCGAGAGTGCATTCATGGCGCTCGACGACGAGACCATCGGCAACCTGGAATTGTTCGATCCGTTGCGGGGTGGGGTGACCGCAGCCACCCTGCTGCGCGTGCTCGACAAGACGCACACCCCGATGGGCGGGCGCATGCTGCGCCACTGGATCCAGCAACCGCTGTGCGACGTCGCCCGCATCGACGAGCGCCTGGACGCGGTGTCGTGCGTGTACGCGGATGCGAGCCGTGCGGAGGCCATCGTGGCCGCCCTCGCCGGCATCGCCGACGTGCAGCGCCTCGCCGCGCGCATCGCGGCGCGCAAGGCGATTCCACGCGAGCTGAATGCGCTGCGGGATTCACTCGAACGGATTCCGGCGCTGGTGGCGAGTGTCACCACGTCGGGGTCGTCGTTGCTCGAACGCGCGGGGGATTTGCTGGGCGACCACAGCGCGATGGCGAGCGAGATCACGTCGGCCATCGTCGCCGACCCTCCCTCGCATCTCCGCGACGGCGGCGTCATCCGTCGCGGCTACGACGCCCAGCTCGACCACCTCATCGACGAGAGCGAGGCCGCCAAGCAATGGATCGCGGGGTTGGAGGCGCGCGAGCGCGAACGCACCGGCATCGCCAGCTTGAAGGTCGGCTACAACAAGGTCTTCGGCTACTACATCGAAGTCTCCAACGCCCACAAGAGTACGATTCCCGCCGACTATGTGGGCAAGCAGTCGCTCGTCAACGGCCAGCGCTATTTCACGCCCGAGCTGAAGGACCGCGAGGATGTGATTCTCGGCACCGAGGAGCGGCGCGTGCGCGAGGAGAATCGCGTCTTCGACGCGTTGTGCGCGCGCATTGCGGCGCACGCCGAGGCACTGCAGCGCGCGGCGGAAGGCATCGCCACCATCGACGCGGTGCAATCGCTCGCACAGGCGGCCCGCCTCTACGGCTATCGCCGTCCCATCGTCGACGCCGCCATGACCATCGAGATCGTGGGCGGACGCCACCCGGTGCTGGAGCGCATCATCTCGGAGGCCTTCGTATCCAACGACCTCCACCTCGATCCCGAGCGGCGCCAGTTCGCGCTCATCACCGGCCCCAACATGTCGGGGAAGAGCACCTTTCTCCGCCAGACCGCGCTCATCGTGCTGATGGCGCAGATGGGCGCTTTCGTACCCGCAGAGCGTGCTCGTATCGGACTGGTCGACCGCATCTTCACCCGCGTGGGTGCGTCGGACCGCTTGAGCCGGGGCGAGTCGACCTTTCTGGTCGAGATGAACGAGACCGCGAACATTCTGCACCACATGACCGATCGCAGCCTGCTCATCCTCGACGAAATCGGTCGCGGCACATCCACCTACGACGGACTGTCCATCGCGTGGGCCGTCGCCGAATACGTGCTGCAGGGAGTCGTAGCGCGCCCGCGCACCTTGTTCGCCACCCATTTCCACGAATTGACGCAGCTCAAAGCCACCTACCCGCGCCTGGTGAACCTGAAGATCGCCATCAAGGAGTGGGAAGGCGGCATTGTGTTCCTGCGCAAGATCGTCGCCGGCACCAGCGACAAGAGCTTCGGCATCCACGCCGCCAAAGTCGCGGGTCTACCCGCGCACGTCATCAAGCGCGCCGAGGAAATCCTCGCCTCGCTCGAGCTGCGCCGCGACTTGGTGGCGCGCGGGATCGACCCCATCGATTCCAAACCCCGCGATCAGATGAGCCTCTTCAACTCCGCGGCCTCCGATGAAGGCCCGCTGGCACGCGCTATCGACGAATTCGACGTTGATCGCTCAACCCCGCTCGACGCCCTCAATCTCATCCGCAAACTCAAGGATCGTCGCACCTAGATCCTCTCGAGGGGGCGGCCGACGGCTCGCCCCTCCGCTCATTAGTGCTCGCGCGAAACATTTGGAATCGCGCTGCGCAAATCGCGTCGGAGCGAGCCGTCGACCGCCCCATCGCGGAACCTAGGGGAACGATGGTCCATGATTTGCTCTCCCCGGAACGGGGACTGCGCCCGGGCCCGGGCCAGTCTGTCCAAGTCACTCGAAGTGACGGATATAAGGCAATGGCCACACACAAAATACGCTGCGCCATATTCGGCGGCGGCGAGGGCGATCTGGTCATCTTTGGCGAGCTCCACAAGCGCCGGGATGTCGAGATCGCATTCGTCTATGACCGCTATGCGTCCGCCGTCGGCCTGGAGATCGCCGAGATCCTGGGCGTCCCGCGTGCCTCGACCCCCGAGGAGCTGGGACGATTTCTCCCGGTGGACGTCGCTGTCGTGGGTGAGCCGGCCGACCGGTTCGCGCGCGAGCTCGCCCTGCTGGGCGAGGCCGAGATCCTCGACCACACCCAGGCGCTGGCTCGTCTCGCCAAGCAAGCGCCGCCCAAACCCAAAGCGGAAGCGGCCCCCAAGCCACCCAGCGAAAGCGATCCGTACACCGTCGACGACGCCCTCGCCGGCTTCGAGCGTCTCTTCGATCGCAAGCGCCTCCTGAAGTTCCTGCTCGACGTCGCGGTGCAAACTACGGGTGCTACCAACGGCTCGATCATGCTGTATTCGCCGGAAGCGCGTGAGCTGTACATCGCGTACGCGACCGGGTTGAGCGAGCGCGTGGTCAAGAACACGCGCCAGAAGCTGGGCGACGGAATCGCGGGTGGAGTCGCGCGCGATCGCAAGGGCAAGCTGATCCGCGAAACGGCGGTGGGTGCGCTGTACGAGTCCACGCGCGACCGCGTCAACATTGCATCCGCGTGCTCGGTGCCGCTCGTCGAGCCGGAAAACGGCGACGAGCGCTTGCTGGGCGTGCTCAATGTGTCGTCTACGAAGAGCGGGCGCGAGCTCACGATGGATGACCTCCACATGTTGGAGCGTCTCAGCCGGCGCATGGCGCGCGTGCTGGCGGAGTCGCTCAAGTTCCAGGAAGCGCAGCTGCGCTCGGGCGAGTTGAACCTACGGCAGTCGGTGGGCGAGCTGGCGGAACGTCAGGGGACGACGGCGGAAAAATTTGGTCTCTTAGCATCGCTTGTCGCGGACTTGACGGGTGCCGAGTCGGTGGAAGTGTTCGTCAGTGCCCCCAGCGGCGAATGGCTGGTCCTGGGCGGCTCCAATCGCCGCATCGCGCGCGAGCCGGAGCTGATCCGGTTGGGACGCGGTGCCTTGGCGCGCGCGTTTCTCGACAAGCGCGCCGTGGTGCTGACGGAAACCGTCGATCCGCAATCCAGCGAAGTTGCGTCGTCCTTCGTCTTCGTGCCGCTCGTCACCAAGGAAGTCATCGGCGTGCTCACGATGGAATTCGCGGACCGTGTGCGCCTCGACGACTTTCTCGCGGTCAAGGAGTCGGTAGCACTGGAGTTGGCGCGCTTCGTCGCTTCGGAGCGCCGCGAGCGCCGTTTGAAGAGCGAGCTCAAGTCGTTGGCCAAAGTCTCGGAAGCGGCACCCGCGCTGATCGCGTGCCGCTCGCTGCAAGATTTGGTCGACGTCGTGGTGCGCGTCGCGGCGGACGCACTGTCGTGCGAGCGCGCGTCGATTCGTGTGCGCTTGAAACCCTCCGACCCGTGGACGTTGGGACGCTATGATGCAGCGGGACGCCCGGACGATTCGTCGCTGCAGGAAGACGAGGAGGCGTTTGCGAAGCTCGATCGCACGCGGGCGTCGTTTCAAACCGCGCTCATCGATTTTGACCAGACGTCGCAGCTTCCGCACTCTGTGCTGGGCTTTCCTATTCTCATCGCGAAGGAATTCGCGGGCGGCATCATTGCATACGACAAGCGTCCGTCGACGGCGGTGGAGGACACCTCGTTTTCCAGCCACGACGAATCGGTCCTCCAACAAATCATCGCGATGGCGCTGCCCGCCATGACGGCCCTGTCGGTCTCCGACGCGCGCGCGCGTCCTTCGTACGACGAGATGCTCGCGGGAAATGTGCAGCGTCTGGCGCGCATCACCGACGCGGAGATGTCGCGTGCGGACCGCTACCACCATCCGTTTTCGCTGCTTCTCATTCGCGTGCCGGCGCTGGCGGAGTTGTTCGAGCAGAACGAGTCGCGCGCGTTGAGTCTCGCCGACGAGATTCGCCAAGGCTTCCAGACGCGCACGCGCGGCAGCGACTACGGCTGCTGGGTCAAGCGCGACACTTACGCCATGATCACGCTGGAAGGAACGCGCCGCCTGAAATTCTTGCTGGTGCGCCTGGTCGCGTATCTATTGAAGGATCTGGCGACGGCGGGAATCGAGAAAACGCCCGCCGACGTGTGGGTCGGTGCCGCGAGCTACCCCGGCTCGGCGCGCGCGGCCGACGCACTCTTCCAAGAGGCAGAGCGGTCGTTGAAGCCCCACACTCCGGAATAGCGCCCGCTTTATCCCCACAAATTCTTCCCCCTGTGGCACAGTCCGGTTGCCGGCGCTTTGCGGTCGTGCTAAGGTCACGGTACTGCTCCAGCCCAAACACTTAAATGCCTATTATTAGAACACTTCCAGACGATGTGGCGCGCCGGATTGCGGCCGGCGAGGTGGTCGAGCGGCCTGCCTCGGTGATCAAGGAATTGATCGAGAATGCGGTCGACGCCGGGGCCAGGTCCATCACCGTAACCGTGGCCGGCGGCGGCGACGCGCTCCTCGAGGTGCGCGACGACGGGACCGGCATGGCGCGCGAGGACGTCGAGCTGGCACCGCGCAATTTCTCCACCAGCAAGATTCGCGACGCCGACGATCTGCACCGCATCGCGACCTACGGTTTCCGCGGGGAAGCGCTGGCCAGCATCTCTTCGGTATCGCGCTTCGAGATCATCTCCAGCGACCAAAGCGGCGGCGAGGGCTGGCGCATTCGCGTGGAAGGGAAGTCGATCGTGGAGAGCGCACCGGCGCCGCACGCGCGCGGCACCACGGTGCGCGTGCGTGATTTGTTTTTCAACACGCCGGCGCGCAAGCGCTTCTTGAAGTCGTCCATCACCGAACGGCGCCGCATCCTCGAGACCATCCTGTCGTTTGCGCTGGTGCTGCCGGAAGTCGAGCTGCACTACATCGACGACGGACGCCACGTGCTGGACTACTTGCCCGCCGCCAGCTGGCGCGAACGCGTGGCCGCGGTGCTGGGCAACAGCGTCATGGCGCACATGGTCGACGCCGGCATCGAATCGGGTTCGCTCAAGGTGGACGGCTTCGTCAGTTTGCCCACGCACACGCGTGGCAATCGCTTCAGCCAGTTCTTCTTCGTCAACGGCCGCGCGGTTCGCGAGCGCACGCTGGTGCACGCGGTGCAGGACGCGTATCGCAACGTGATCCCGTACAAGCGCTACCCGGTGGCGGTGCTGGCGCTGACCATGCCGCCGGAGGATGTCGACGTGAACGTGCACCCGAGCAAGCTCGAAGTGCGCGTGCGCGACGAGCGCGCGGTGTTCGCCGCGGTCCGCCAGGCGATCAAGTCGTCGCTGACGTCGCAGAGCGAAGCCGTTATCGCGGTGGCGCGCGTCGCGCGCGCGTCCGCCGGTTCGCAGCGCGCGGGTACACCGGTGTGGGCGTCGGGTTCGCAGGCGAGCGGAGCTACACCGCGCACGGCCGAGGGGCTGGAGACGGTCACCGCGAGTGCGGAGATTCGCGACGCCTTCGCGGATTACGTCGCGCGCCGCGCCGCATTGTCGCCGGCCCCGGCGGCGGAGCCGGCGCCGGAGCCGGAGCTGGCACTCCCCGCGGCCGAAGTCGCGCCTACCGTGGATGTGCCTCCGCACACCGCTCCCGCGGACGACGCCTTGTATTGGCAGTTCAACAACACCTTCATCTTCATCCAGGTGCGCGGCGGTGTGGTGGTCATCGACCAGCACGCGGCGCACGAGCGCATCCTCTTCGATCGCGGCATGCGCCAGCTCGAGGGCTCGTCGCCCCCGTCCCAGCAAATTCTCTTCAGCATTCCCATCGAGCTGTCGCTGCGCGAGCTGGAAGTGTTTCGCGCGTCGAAAGACGTGTTCCAGCGCCTGGGATTTACACTAGAACCGTTCGGGGGCATGAGCATTTTGGTGCGCGGCTACCCGCAAGGCGTGAAGAATTGGGCGGACGGCCGGCTCTTGCTGCAGATCTTCGACGACATTCTCTCCGACCGCGCGCCCGGGGACACGCCCACGGAAAAGCTGGTCGCGAGCTATGCGTGCCGCAGTGCCATCAAGGCCGGGCAGAAGCTCTCCGTCGACGAGATGAAGCTCCTCGCCGACCAACTTTTCGCGGCCGACCACCCGTACTCGTGTCCGCACGGACGGCCCACCATCCACCGCCTCTCCGTCGACGAAGTTTCGCGCTGGTTCCACCGCCGGTAGCGGATCGGTCGCCGCGCGCGACGCATGAGGGACTCCATGCGAGCTATCGCGATCATGGGTGCCACCGCGACGGGCAAGTCGTCGCTCGCCATCCAACTCGCGTTCGAGCAGGGCGGCGAAGTCGTCTCCATGGATTCGCGCCAAGTGTACCGCGGCTTCGATATCGGGACCGGCAAGGTGACGCGCGACGAACAAGCGCTGGTGCCGCACCACGTGATCGACGTCGCCGAACCCTCCGACGTGTGGAGCGCGGGGAAGCACGCGACCGCCGCGGAAGCGGCGGTTCGCGAAATTGATTCGCGCGGAAAGGTCGCCATTTTGGCGGGAGGAACCGGGCTCTACTTTCGCGCGCTGTTTGGCGGTTTGGTTGACGTGAGCATTCCTGCGGATGAGGTTGCTCGGATCAGGGCGACGTTCGACGGTGTCGGAACGGAGGAGCTCTACGTGCGGCTTCGCGATGCGGATCCGATTCGTGCGAACGAGCTCTCGGCGAACGATCGTGTCCGCATCACGCGAGCGCTCGAGCTTTTCATCCACACCGGCCTGCCGGCGAGCGAGCTTTATGCGCGCCAGCCGGAGCGCGAAACCGATATCGACTATCTCAAACTCGTCCTTTCGTGTCCGCGGGAGCTGCTGCGTGTTCGTATTGCCCAGCGCACCAAGGCGCTCTTCGACGCCGGCTGGGTCGACGAAGTGTCGCGACTGTTGCGGGCCGGCATCTCGGAGGTCTCCCCCGCCATGAACAGCCTGGGTTATCGCACCATTGCGTCCGCTCTCCGTGGCGGAATGCTGTCGCCATCCCTAGTCGACGACGTGGTGACCGAGACCCAGCAGTACGCCAAGCGTCAGGAAACCTTCTTCCGCAGCGAGCGCGATGCAGTCTGGATTGACGTCTCCGAGGAGGCGTGGGAATCTCGGGCGAGACAGCTCGTGGGTGAGTTCTTGCGACCCGAGGGTGGGGTGGGAGATGCTGAATAACAACTTGACACAAAATAGCTAAGATGCTTTTATCACAGCACGTTAGGAGAGCGGGCATAACTCAGTTGGTAGAGTATCAGCTTCCCAAGCTGAAGGTCGCGGGTTCGAGCCCCGTTGCCCGCTCCATCCCCCACGATTTCATGCGACGAACGCTGCCCAGCATCATTCGACTCGCGGCGCTCGTCTCGATCGCCGCCGTCTTGGCGTGCTCATCGGCCCCGCCCAGCCCCCGCAGCCAGCTCGATCGCGCGGTGCAGTCGTTCATCGACGGTGATTTTACTACGGCAGTGAAGGAGCTCGAGGCCGTGATCGCCGCGTCCGACGACCCCGTGATGGAGCGCGAAGCGTACGCCTACTTGGGCCGCGCGCACATGGCGCTGGGCGAGACCGACCTCGCGGTGGACGCGTTCAACCGCGGCATCAAGCTGGGCGACCGCGGGCCGTGCATGGCGTACTTGGAGATTTTGAAGCAGCAGATCGAGGGCAAGCCGTCGGGGCTCCACATGAGCGACGTGCTGACGCGCGGGCAGCTCGCGGGAGCGATTGCGCGCATGTTTCTCGGTGGCGTGTCCACCGATCCGGAAGGGCCGTCGCCCATCACGCAAGTGGAGCGCCAGGGATGGCTGCCCGCCATGCCCGACGGCAAGGACCACGCCAACGAGCCGGTGACCTACGCGGCGTTGTATGTGGTCGCGTCGCGCATTCTTCATGACAGTGGCGCGGCGAACCAAGCCGACCACGTCATGCCGGGCGGTTATCGCGCGGCGGCGAGCAAGACCGATCCGGTTTCCGGAACGGAAGGGCTCGCGATCCTGGAGCGCGTGCGCTCGTTGACAACGAAGCAGTAACCATGGCCGATCGCGCACTCAAAATCGTTTCGATGAAAGACCCCGCCGACTTCGGTCTGGCGCCGGGCGTTCTTGCCGTCGGCGATGCCATCGTGGAAGTCGCGGGCAAGCCCGCCGAGGACCAGCTCGACTTCCATTTTCATGCCTCGCGCGGAAAGTCGGTGACGATTTTGGTCGAGCGACCCAACGGAACGCGCGACCGTATCGTGCTGCCGACGAGTGCGGTGGCGGGCCTGGAGATTTGGTTCGAGGCGATGGACTTTCGCCGCTGCCGCTGCAAATGTCCGTTCTGCTTCGTCGATCAGATGCCGAAGGGTATGCGCGAGACGCTCTACGTCAAAGACGAAGACTTCCGCTTGAGCTTCCTCTACGGGAATTTCACCACCATGAACGACATCAGCGACGATGAGCTCGCCAAGATCATCGAGCAGCGCAACTCGCCGCAGTGGGTGTCGGTGCACGTGATCGACGACGCCATGCGCCGCTTCATCTTCGGCCGGCCGATGAAGCGCGACATCGTGCAGACCTTGCGCACGCTGTCGGAGGGCGGCATCAAGGTGCATACCCAGGCGGTGATCGTGCCGGGACGCAACGACGGCGACTACCTGCGCGAGACCATCGAGACGCTGGAGGGAATTGGTCCCAACATCTCCACGCTCGCGGTGGTACCGGTGGGACTGACGAGACACCGCCAGGGCCTAGCCACGATTCGCTCGTTCCGCGACGAGGAGATGGCGCCGGTGATCGATCTGGTGGAGTCGTATCAACAGAGATTCTTGAAGACGCGCAAGAGTCGCTTCGTTTTCGCCAGCGACGAATGGTACGTCGGTGCGGCGCGCGAGGCGCCCGGCTATGACACCTACGAAGATTTTCCGCAGCTCGACAACGGCGTCGGCTCGATTCGCAACTTCCTCGCCGAGATCGAGGCGGACTTAGAGGCGTTCGATCTGCCGCCCGACTTGAGCTCGATTCGCATTGCCACCGGCTCCTTGGGCGCGCGCGTGTTCGAGCGCTACGTACTGCCGCTCTTCGCGCGCCACGGCATGCAAGCGGCCCCGGAGATCACAGTGGTGCGCAACGACTACTTCGGCGACGGTGTCACCTGCTCGGGCCTGTTGGTGGGAAAAGACATCGCGAATTCCGCACTGGCCGCAGGCGGGGGTAAGACCACCTTTATTCCACCCAACTGCCTCAATTACGACGGGGTGACCATCGACGAGATGACGGCCGACGACATCGCCGCCGCCATCGGGGCTCCGGTCGTGGCACCTGTGGACTCGTTCGTCGAGTCACTGTGCGACCACGCCGCTTCCGGGTCGGCGAAATAATGAAGCGTGTTCCCGTCGTCGCCGTCGTGGGACGTCCCAACGTGGGCAAGTCGACCTTGTTCAACCGCCTCACCTCCGGCCGGCGCGCGCTCGTGCACAAGACACCGGGAGTGACGCGCGATGCGCAGCGCGCCACCACCGATTGGAATGGTGTCGGGCTCGAGCTCGTCGACACCGGCGGCTTGTTTTCCGGCATCGACGACCCGCTGGTGGCACAGGTCGAGGAGCGCGCGTTGCGCGCCGCGGCGGGAGCGGACGTGGTGCTGTTCGTCGTCGACGGCGAGACCGGCATCGTACCGGCGGATTTCGACGTGGCCAAGCGAGTGCGCGGTTTGAGCCTGCCGACGTTGCTCGTGGTCAACAAGACCGAACGCGAGAAGAGCCGCCTCGGTGCGGCGGAGTTCTCGCGCCTCGGCTTCGAGACTTTCTACGAAGTGAGTGCGCTCCACGGCGAAGGCATCGGCGAGCTCTTGGACGATACCGTCAAGCTCTTGCCGCGCGCCAGCATCGACGATACCCGCAGCGATTTGCGCCTCGCCATCGTGGGGGTTCCCAACGTGGGCAAATCGAGCCTGGTGAATGCCATCCTCGGCAGCGACGTCGCCATCGTCGACGCGCGCCCCGGTACCACGCGCGACTCCGTCGACGCCAGCGTGATGTGGCAGAAGAAGAAGATCACCCTCGTCGACACCGCCGGCATCCGCCGCAAGGCGCGCACGACGGAAGACCTGGACCTACTGAGCACCATGAAGAGCCTCGAATCCATCGAGCGCTGCGACGTTGCCTTGGTCATGCTGGACGCGACGCGCGAGCTCAGCAACCAAGACATCAAGGTCGCGAGCTACCCGCACCGCGCCGGCAAGGGCGTGGTGGTGGTCTTCAACAAGTGGGACGCGGTGGCGAAAAAGAGCGACAAGACCTATGTGGAGCGCGAGCGCGACTTTCGCCGCCGCTGCGGCTTCTTGAATTACGCGCCCATCATCTATATCTCGGCCAAGACGCACCAGCGCATCAACACCGTGCTCGAGAGCGCGTGGCGCGTGCGCGAGGACGCGCGCCGGCGCGTGCCGACGGCGGACTTGAACAAGTTCCTCACCCGCTCGACGCAGCGCACGCCGCCGCCATACCACGCCGGCGGCAACGGCAAGATTTTCTACGGCACGCAAGTCGACGTGGCACCGCCGACATTCCATTTGTTCGTGAACCGCGTGGCGCACTTTGGACGTTATTACCTGCGCCAGCTGTCCAATCAATTGCGCAAGGAGTACGGCTTCGAAGGCACCGACATTCGCATCGAGCTGGCACAGCGGCGCGACGCCAAAGCCGCCATGCGCAAGGAAGACAAACCGCGCGCCACCCGCCGTGCGCGTTTGAAAAAGAGCGGCCGGAGAAAGCGAGCGGCGTCCTAGTGTCGGTTCTGTTGGTAGCCGTTCTCGCGTATTTGGTGGGCGGTATTCCGTTCAGCTACATCGCCGGCAAGATGGCGCAAGGCATCGACCTGCGCCAGCACGGCTCGGGCAATCTGGGGGCATCGAACACCTACCGCATCCTCGGCGGGCGCATCGCGCTCGTCGTCCTAGGCCTCGACATCCTCAAAGGGCTCATTCCGGTGGTGGTGGCCTCGCGCTTCGATGTTCCCGGCAACGAGCCGTGGCACGCCATCGCGGCCGCGGCCGGTGCGGTGCTCGGCCACCTGTACTCGCCCTATTTGAAATTTTCCGGCGGTAAGGGCATCGCGACGTCGGCCGGTGCCTTCTTGGGACTGGCGCCCTTCGCGTTCCTGGCGGCGTTCAGCGTGG
>JAICFA010000063.1 GCA_025923935.1 Candidatus Krumholzibacteriia bacterium | reverse complement strand
CCGGTTTCGCTGCGCGAGCTGCACAGCAAGGTGGACGCCGTGCTCAAGCGCAGCCTGCGCGTGCGCGCGCTCGGCACCAGCAAGAAAACGCTGGAGGCCGAAGTCGCGAAAAGCCGCGACCACGCGTCGCACACGTCCAAAGAGTTCAAGCGCCACTTGTTGTCGATGCGGACCCTCTTGACGATGTCGCACGACTTGAACCGCGCCCTGCAGTCCGAGGACTTGATCAAGATGGCGACCCTCACGCTCCTGGGCGAGCTCAAGGTGTCGAGCATGGCGCTGTTCGCGCTGCAGCGCGAGAGCGACCGCGCCTTTTCGCTGTTGGCGGTGCGCGGCTTCGACGCCAAGCGTTTCGACGGCATGACCATCGAGCGGTCCTCGCCGTTCGTGAACATGCTGGTGGAAAGCGGCCGGGCGCAGCAGATCGCGCGCAATCCGGATCAAAAGTGGGTCAAGGGGCTGCCCGACCTGCGCCTGGCGGTGTTCGAGTACGCCACCCCCATCGCCTTCAAGGGCGATATCAAGGGGATGGTGTTCACCGGCCCGAAGCTGTCGGGCGAGTCGTACCACGAGTCCGACCACGACATCATGATGTTCATCGCCAACTCCATCGCACTTGGTATGGAGAACTCGCACTTGGTGACACAGCTGCAAACCACCTACGTGTCGACGCTGCGCTCGCTCATCTCGATCATCGAGGCGAAGGACTCGTACACCAAGGGTCACACCGAGCGCGTGGCGGCGTACTCGATGGCCATCGCCAACCGCATGGGCTTCAGCGATGAGCAGCTGCGCACCATCTTGTTCGGCTCGCTCTTGCACGACATCGGCAAGATGGGCGTGCTCGACAAGATCATCAACAAGCCGGGCCCGCTCACCGATGAAGAGTGGGAGCTGATGCGTGCGCACCCCGTGGTCGGCGCGCAGATCGTGGAGAAGATGGAGTTTCTGGGCGGCACCATCGACATCGTGCGCCATCACCACGAGAGCTGGAACGGCCAGGGCTATCCCGACGGCCTCAAGGGCGAAGACATTCCGCTGACGGCGCGCATCGTGACGGTCGCGGACAGCTTCGACGCGATGACCACCGACCGTCCCTACCGTCGCGCCTTGTCGCTCGACGAAGCGGTGACGCGGCTGGAGGAGTCGTCGGGCGTTCAGTTCGACAAGAACCTCGTCGAGATATTCGTGAAGTATATCCGCGAAAAGGGCCGCGACCTGGCCTTGGTCGACGCGGCGCAAGCGCATCCCCTGGAAGATGTGTAACCGGCGCGCGCCAGCGTAACCGACGCGCGCAAGCGCGTCTGTTTTCGTAAACCTACGCTACAGCTACTCAGCCCCGACGAGCTTTTAGTCCACTTACGATCTCCCACGCTCGATAAGTGCAACTTGGTTGTACGTAGGCACATCGCGCTTTAACGGGAGGTTCCGTTCCGGCTTTCTACTGACTGGCACCGTGTTTGCCTTAGCGATGGGACGCGACGCAATGCGTGGTGGTGAGGTGTGCAGGGGTGGTTGCTGAGCGTCGCGTCGGTTAGGAGCCGGTCGTGGGGCGGTTGGGAGGAGCCGTCTTTCGACCGTGGACTCGATCGTCGGGCGAACCGGAGCACCGGTGGAGAGGCCGGATTCCGAGCGTGCGCAGCCAGCTACTCGAGGTGGGTGTGCTCACGGAACCCCAACTCGGGGCTGCCACCGATGCGGGGGACGCACGACGATCGAGTCCTTCGCTCCCTCTTTTTGTTTATTGGGCCCTATCTTCCGATTCGGTATATTCGCCCATCATGAGCACACCACCACGCACCGAAGAATCCAATGTTGTCTTAAAGAAGCTTCCCAATGGCCTGACCGTCATCGTGAAGCAGGACCGTTCGTCGCCCATCGTGGCCGTGAACGTCTGGTTCGGCGTCGGCTCGGTCCACGAGACCGAAGCGATGAACGGCCTCGCCCATTTCCAGGAACACATGGTGTTCAAGGGTACGGAAAAGTACGGAGTGGGCGACATCGCGCGCATCGTGAAGTCGGCGGGCGGCAATCTCAACGCCGGTACCAGCTACTCCTACACCATGTACTACGTGGTGCTGCCGTCGCGCGAATTCATCACCGCGCTCGAAGTCCAGGCCGACGCGATGATGCACAGTACCTTCGACCCCGAAGATTTTACCAAATAGCGACTGGTGGTCATCGACGAGGCGCGCATGTACGACGACCGTCCCGAGTCGTTCACGTTCTACCGCACCATGGAGCTGGGCTTCCAGAACCATACCTATCGCCGGCCCATCGCGGGTTATCAAGACATCGTCGAAAAGATCACACGCGACCAGTTGGTGGCGTTCTACCAGAACTATTACCGCCCGTCGAACGCGGTGCTGGTGGTGGTCGGCGACGTGGACGTCGAGGACGCGCTCGCGCGCATCGAGCAAGCCTACGGCGGTTGGACGAACGGCCGCGTGGTCATGAACGAGCCGCCCGTCGAGCCGGCGCAGGAGGGACTCCGCTTCAAGGCGTACGAAGGCCCCATGGACCACGCGTACCTCGGTGCCGGGTTTCACGTGCCCGACATCATGCACGCCGATTATCCCGCGTTGCAGATGCTCGGCGAACTGCTGAGTTCAGGAAAAAGCTCGCGCTTTTATCAGAAGGTGCGCGAAGAAAAACGTCTCGTCACCAGTGCCGGCGCCGATCTTTTGGCGGAAAAATGGCCCGGCATGTTTCTCATCTTTGCGTCGATGCCGCCCGGCAAATGGGAATCGGCGACGGGTGCGTTGTTGACCGAGATCGAGCGCTTCAAGCAAGACCTCGTTCCGGAGTCGGAGCTCGACAAAGCGCGCCGGCAGGTCGAGCGTTCGCTCTATCGCGAATGGGAAACGATGGAGGGGCAAGCCTCGACCATCGGGTATTACCAGCTGTTGGGGGATTATCGCCTCGCCGACCGCCATCGCGAAGCCATCCAGCGCGTCACACCCGACGAAATCATGCACGTCGCGCGCACGTATTTTCGTCCCTCGAATTTGTCGCTGGTGGGCTACTTGCCCAAGTCGGTCGGCGTTCAGGCGCTCACGGATGAACGCGTCACCGGGCTGGTCGAGTCGGCCCTGAGCACGTCCGCCGCACCGGTGGAGAAGCGCACCCCCGCGCCGGCGCGCGCGACGAGTGCCGTGCGAACACAATCGAGTGCGGCGGACGAGTCGCGCGTCACGTCGTTCGAGCTTAGTAATGGAGTGCGCGTCTTGTTGAAACGCCGCCCCAACGTGCCCTTGGTCTCGATGTTGACCATTTTCCCCGGCGGCGGTCGCTTCGAGCCGGAAGGACAGTCGGGGCTCGGCACGCTGACGCACCGCGTGCTGACCAAAGGCGGTGCGAAGTACAACGCGGAGGAGATCGCCGAGAAGATCGAGGGGTTGGGTGGGGGCATCGACAGCTTTTCGTCGTTCGACACCGGTGGTGTGTCCATCGGTGTACTTTCCGACTACGCAGAGGAAGCGGTCGAGATTTACCGCGACGTGTTGCGCGAGCCCCGCTTCGACTTGGGGCGCGTGGAGCAGGAGAAAACACGGCTCTTGGAAGAGCTGCAGCGCCGCCACGACAACCCGGTGCCGTTCGCGATGGACCAGATGTTCCGCGACGTATTCGGGCGGCACCCGTACGCGTATCCGTTCTTGGGCGAAGCGGCCGACGTCAACCAGCTCGCCGCGCGCGATTGCACCGAGTGGTATCACTCGTTGTTGATTCCGAATCGCGCTGTCTTGTCTATCGTAGGTGACCTATCAATCGAGCGGGCGGAGCGGATTGCCGAGCGTTTGCTGGGCGATCTCGGTGATCGCGCCGGGGGCTTGCCGCGTGAAGATCCGCCCGCGCGTCCCGTGCAGGCCGGCGAGCACGTGCTGCGCCGCGCCGGCATCAAGCAGGCGGTGACGTTCGTCGGATTTCCCGCGCCGCCGATGGAGACACCCCACTCGATTGCGATGGAAGTAGCCAACGGCGTTCTCACCGGCTTGGGCGGACGCCTCTTCGTTGAGCTGCGCGACAAGCGCTCACTCGGCTACATGACCGGATCGGCGTATCACCCGCTCTACACCGGCGGCGTGTTCTTTGGTTACGCCAACCCGGGCGCGGAAGGAATCGAAGAAGCGGTGCGCGTCATCCTGCACGAGCTTGAACTTATTTCTCGGGAGTCCGTGAGCGAAGACGAGCTGTCACGCGCGAAGGAATGGCTGGCGGGATCGCACATCATGGATCTGCAGCGCAACGGCGCGCAGGCGCTCGGGTACGGCAGCTACGAAGCGCTGGGCTTCGGCTGGCCGGAGATGGACCGCGTCCCCGACAAGATTCGCGCCGTGACCCAGGACGACATCATCGCGGCGTGCCGCGCCACCTTCGTGCGCGACAACGCGGTCATCGTGAGGATGCTGCCGGAGTAAGCACAGATTCGGGTCGGCCCCGCGTATCGACTCGAATCGGTTGTTCAAGCCGTTTTACGTTGCATGAAAATTTACCGCCGAATCGGCGGTAATCACAATTTTCACATGGAAGTGAGTCTAGCTATCTGATACGCGCCACGAGCGCGGGGGAGTGTGCGCACCGCGGCCTCCTTCGGCGGAGAGAGCGCGTTGGGCGAAATTCACCTTCTAATCGAAAGTAATCACTTTTTTCACAAGGAACCTCACACGCGTTCGCGGTATTTCCTCCATTCTTTACCGCTTCGCCGCTTGATGGTGATCGTCCCGCGCAATTACTTGATGGGCGCCCGCTCCTTCAGTAGCTCTTCGAACTTGGGATCGTCGCGCAGCGGCTCCATCCAGCGACTGCGAAACGCGACCACGAACCACTCGCGCTCGTCGATGGCACGCTCCGCCATTTCGAACGCGTGCGGCATGTCGCCGTAGTAGGCATAGAGCGCCGCGCGCACGTGGAACGGCGCTGTTTCGCGCGCCAGCGCCTCCTGCAGGGCTTGTGCGGCCGCCTGCGTGTCGCCCAGTTTGACCAACGACGCCACCAGCATGACTTCGGCGCGATCCACCTTGAACGACATGGCCTTCCTGGAGCTCTCCACCGCTTCGGCATAGCGTCCCTGGTGGTATTGCACCCACGAGCGCGCGAGCCAGGCGTAGCCGAAGCTGGGGAACAGCTCGAACGCGCGGTCGAGACTTTCGTTGGCCAGCTCGTAGTCGCCGTTCATGTCGTAGGCCTGGCTCAGCGTCACCAGCATGATGGGCGATAGCGGGTCGAGATTGCACGCCTGCTTGTGCCGCTTGATGGCGTCTTCGTAATGGCCGAGGGTCATCAGCGCGAGACCGTACCAATGGTACGCGATGGCGTAGTTTGGGTTCAGCTCGATGGCCTTCTTGAAGCTCTTCTCCGCCGCCGTCCAATCCCAGTCGTAGTAGAGCTGGATGATCGCGAGCGACGCATTGGCATCGGCCAAGTCAGGGTCGATGCGCAGCGCGGTTCGGCACGCATAACGAGCGCGGGGAAAGGTGTTGTGCGACGTGTCCCAGTTCCACATCGCACTCACCGCGTAGCAGTCCGCAATGCCCGCGTACGCTTGCGCGAAGGTCGAATCGCGCTCGATGGCGCGGTTAAAGTGGTCCGCCGCCAGTGCGAGGTCTTGGGGCGTACGGCGATTGAGGTGATAACGGCCCTGCAAGAAGGCCTCGTACGCCTCGGGGTCGGCGGGACGATACGCACCGAGACGTGAGCGCTCGGCCGACGTCATGTGGACGCTCACTTGCTGCGCAATCTCGGTGGCGATCTGGGATTGCAGCTCGATGATGTCGCCCGGCTCGTCGGAGCTGAAGGTGCCCGCCCACAGGTGATCGTCGGTGCGCGCGTCGATGATCTGTGCCGTCACACGGAGTTTGTCGCCGGTGCGGATCACCGCACCTTCCACGATGACCGACACGCCCAGCTCGCGCGCGATTTGCGCCGTCGGCTTGGCGGTGTCGCGATACTGCATCACCGACGTCCGCGAGATGACGCGCAACGCTTCGATTTGCGCCAAGCGCGTGATCAACGCCTCCGTCATTCCTTCCGCGAAGAAATCCTGGCTCGCGTCTCCGGAAAGATTTTCCAGCGGGAGCACCGCCAGCGAGTTCTCGATCTTGCGCCCGCCGCCGGAATTCAGGAGAAAGAACAGCGGAATGGCGGCGGCGGCGATAAGGGCCCCGATGACCAGCCGCCGCCGGCGATCCTTGGTGCGCTGCAGGCGCTCGGTGGCGCTGCGCGCGGTGCGCAGCGCGCGGCCCATTTCGTGGGCGTTGGGGTAGCGGTCGGCGGGATCTTTTTGCAGGGCGGTTTCGACGATGCGCGCCAGCGTGTCGCCCACGCGCGGATTCAGCTCGCGCACCGGGCGCGGCTTGTCGTACTGGATCGCTTTCACCACCGACCCCGCGTTGGGTCCGTTGAACGGCCGATGCCCCGTCAGCATTTCGTACAGCACCGCGCCGAACGAGAAGATGTCGGTGCGGTGATCGAGCAAGTGTCCCGTCGTCTGTTCGGGCGACATGTAGCTGATGGTTCCCACCGTCGACTCTTGCGGTGTGAGCTGTGTGAGCCCGCGGCGCAGCGCCAAGCCGAAATCGAGAATGCGCACGCGGTCGTGGCGATCGAGGTGGATGTTGTCGGGCTTGATGTCGCGGTGCACGATACCGTGTTGGTGGGCCTCGGCGAGCGCGTCGCACACTTGGCAGGCAATCTTGATTGCGCGGCTCACCGGCATGCGCTTGCCTTCGATGACGTGCGTCAACGATTGCCCGTCCACGTAGGCCATGGCGATGTACGGTTGGTCGCCGTTCAGGCCGACCTCGTGCACGGTGATGATGTTGGGATGGCTGAGTGCCGCCGCCGCCTTGGCTTCGCGATGGAACCGTTCGAGCAGGTGGGGTTCGTCGATGAACTCGACGTTCAAGAACTTCAGTGCGACCTGGCGGTCGAGGTGGAGGTCGTCGGCAAGATAGACCTGTCCCTGTCCCCCTTTGCCGAGCTTGCGGACGATTCTGTAGTGAGAAACGCTAACCCCAATCATGGTGAAGCGTGCGCCTCGAGCGCCGGACTATGCTAGGCGCTCAGGGCGCGCCTGTCAACCCGCCGGTAAGCAGGCGGGATCGTGTCGCTATGCGGCTCGTTCTTCGCCCACCACTCCAAAACTCCGGAAGAGCTCGTTCTTGAGCGTGATGAGGTCGACCTTGCGGTGGAGTTTTCCGTCTTCGGTGTACGAGATCGCACCCGTCTCTTCCGAAATCACGATGACCAATGCGTCCGATTCCTCCGACATGCCCAGTGCCGCGCGGTGGCGCATACCCAGCGACTGCGCCAGGCGCTGATTCGTCGACAGCGGCAGCGTGCAGCCGGCCGCGATCACGCGGTCGTTTTGAATTACGATAGCACCGTCGTGCAACGGACTCGGCGGCGTGAAGATGGACTCGATCAGCTCGGCCGACACGCGCGCGTCCACCGTCGTCCCCGTCTCGGCATAATTTTTCAACCCCATGTCCTTCTCCAACACGATCAACGCGCCCACCTTGTTCTCCGCCATCTCCTGCACCGCTTTCACGATCTCGGGAATCACGTGGCTCTGGCGCATGCGCACCAGCCGCGACAGTACCGGATTCTGTCCCAGCATCGAAAGCGCGCGCCGCAGCTCGGGCTGAAAAATAATCACGAACGCGATCAACCACGCGGTGCGCAAGCTGGAGATGAGCCAGTTCACCGCGATCAAGTTCATCCATTGCGCGAGCACCGACAAGAGAAACAGCACGATGAGCCCGAAGAACATGTGCACGGCGCGCGTGCCGCGCATGAGGGCGAAGAGCTTGTAGAGGAGGAACGACACGATCGCGATGTCGATCACGTCGATGACAAGCTCCATGGGAATGTGCGGCATGTTCTTTAAACGATGGCGTCCAAGACGCGGAAGAGCTGCACGGTCTCGCGCACGTCGTGCACGCGAACCATCTCCACCCCGGCATGATAGCAGTGTGCGGCCACGGCCAGGCTGCCGGACAAGCGATCCTCGGCGGGGGCGCCATTCAGCAGCTTGCCGATGAACGACTTGCGCGATGCTCCCACCATCACGGGATAGCCGAGCTGGCGCAGTACGCCGATGTTCTGCAACAGCGCCAGATTGTCCTCGAAACGCTTCCCAAACCCGATGCCGGGATCGACGACGATGCGCTCGCGCGCGATACCTTGTTCGATCAGCACACGCGCGCGCTCGTCCAGAAAAGCACCGACTTCACGCACGACATTATCGTAGCGCGGCTCGACTTGCATTGTCTTGGGTTCGCCCAGGATGTGCATGATGACCACCGGAACGTCGTCGTGCGCGCGCAGGACGTCTGCCATGGCTGGATCGCGGCCGGCGGTGATGTCGTTCACCATGGACGCACCGGCGCGCAGCGCTTCGTCGGCGACGCGCGCCTTGCGTGTGTCGATGGACAGTGGGACATCCAGCGGATCATAGCCGAAGCCGCCCCGCACGAGTGCCTCGATCACCGGCAGCACGCGCTCGAGCTCGAGGGCGACGGGAACGGTGTCGGACCCGGGACGCGTCGATTCGCCGCCGATGTCGACAATCTGCGCTCCGGCGTCGGCCATCGCATGCGCGTGCGCGACCGCAGTGCGCACGTCGGTGAATTGGCCGCCGTCGGAAAAGGAGTCGGGCGTGACATTGAGGATACCCATCACGATGGGAGCGTCGGTGAAGGGGAGTATTTTGCTTCTAAAGCGTAAGGAGCCGGTTTGAGGGTGGGACGGCATAGAAACAAAAGACGAACGGCGCCGCGGGGCGGCGCCGTTGGCTAGGAGGTCGGTCCGGGTTCCGGCATGGGCGGGATGCCCGGCATTTTCTTGCGCTCGGGCTCGGAGGCGCGCTTGTCCGCCGCTTCGTCCGCCGGTTTGGCGACCGTGAGATCCGGCAGCGGCGGCAACGTTCCGCCTTCCAGGATAATCTTGATCTCGAGCGAATCGAGGGTCTCGCGCTCGAGCAGCGCGTTCGCCATGCGATGCAGAATGTCGACGCGATCTTCCAGGATGTGCTTGGCGCGCTGGTAGGATTCGTCGACGATGCGCTTCACTTCGTCGTCGATTTCTTGCGCCGTCTTCTCGCTGTACTCCGGTGTTTGCACGATGTCGCGACCCAGGAACACCTGCTCGTCGCGCTCGCCGAAGGCGATGGGGCCGATCTTCTTGCTCATGCCCCACTGGGTGACCATCTTGCGCACCAGCTTCGACACCATCTGAATGTCGGACTGGGCACCGCTGCCCATGCGGTTCAACACCATCTCTTCCGCCACACGGCCGCCGAGTGCTTGCGTGATGGTGTCTTCGCACCACGCCTTGGAATACTCGGAGCGATCGTCTTCGGGAAGGAAGAAGGTCAAGCCGCCGGCGTTGCCGCGCGGGATGATGGTCACCTTGTGCACCGGGTCGGAGTACTCGAGCGCCGAACCCACCACCGCGTGGCCCGCTTCGTGATAGGCGGTGAGGCGCTTGGTCTCTTCCTTGACCACACGGCTCTTGCGCTCCGGGCCGAGGTAGATCTTGTCCTTGGCCTCTTCGAGGTCGTCCATCGTGATCTTGTTGGAGTTGCGACGCGCGGCCAAGAGTGCGGCCTCGTTGATCAAATTGGCGAGGTCGGCTCCACTCATGCCGGGTGTCGCGCGCGCCAGCACGCTCAAATCCACATCATCCGCCAGCGGAGTCTTGCGCGAATGCACGCGCAGAATTCCTTCGCGGCCGCGGACGTCGGGAAGGTCGACCACGATGCGCCGGTCGAAGCGACCCGGGCGCATGAGCGCCGGATCGAGCACGTCGGGACGGTTGGTGGCAGCGAGCAGAATGACGCCGTCGTTCGACTCGAAGCCGTCCATCTCCACCAGCAACTGGTTCAACGTCTGCTCGCGCTCGTCGTGACCGCCGCCCAAGCCGGCGCCGCGATGGCGGCCGACCGCGTCGATCTCGTCGATGAAGAGGATGCACGGGGCATGTTTCTTACCCGTGTCGAAGAGGTCACGCACGCGCGAAGCACCGACACCCACGAACATCTCCACGAAGTCCGAGCCGCTCATGGAAAAGAACGGCACGTTGGCTTCGCCCGCGACGGCGCGCGCCAACAGCGTCTTACCCGTGCCCGGAGGTCCGAGCAAGAGCGCACCCTTCGGGATGCGGCCGCCGAGCTTCTGGAATTTCTTCGGCTCCTTCAGGAACTCGATGATCTCCTGCAGCTCTTCTTTGGCCTCGTCGCACCCCGCCACGTCGCTGAATGTGACGCGCGGGCGGTCGCCGCCAAACATGCGCGCTCGCGACTTGCCGAAGCTGAACGCGCGATTACCCCCCACTTGCATCTGGCGCATGAACAGCAACCAAATGCCGAATATGAGGAGGAGCGGGATGGCGGAGCCCAGCACCTTGACCCACGTGCTTCCGCCGGGGACCTGCCCCTCGATGACTGCCGTCGGATTCTTATCGAGAATGCGCTGCGGGAGATCCTTGTCTTCCGCGGGCAGGACGAGCACGAACTGCTCGACCTTCACCTCGCGGGTACGGCCGCGCTCGGTGGTGGCCGGAATGGGCACCAGCGTCGGAGTCGACAGCTGGCCACGGACTTCTTGTCCTTTGAAGGTGATCTTGCGCACGTTGCCGCGGTCGACCTGTGCGAGGAACTCGGAGTACGAGATGCGGTACTGCGGCTCCTTGCCCATCTCGAACATCTGGAAGGCGACCAGGAGGACGAGCACCAGCACGATCCAGAAGACCATGGCGCGCAATGGGCGCGCGGGACGGCCCAAGGGACTGCGCGGAGGTAGTGTCGGTCGGCCGGACGGCCGCGTATCGGGATCTCGGTAATCAGGCATTGTTAATCCCGCGGCTAGCGACTGGTCTCGGTCGCAAGGGCCGCGATGAATGGTAAATTACGGTAATTTTCCTCGTGGTCCAGTCCGTATCCTACGACGAATGTATTGGGAATTTCACTGCCGAGATATCGTATCGGAATTCCGGGATCGCGGGGGACGCGCTTGCGCAGGAGGGCGCACACTTCGAGGCTCCCGGGATTCCGTAACCTCAACATGTCCACAATATAAGCCAGAGTAGTGCCAGTGTCTACGACGTCTTCCACCAGCAAAACATCGCGTCCCTCGATGGGGGTCTGGAGGTCGGAAAGTATCCGAACCACCCCGCTGGACTGCGTCGACTCGTAAGACGATACCCGCATGAACTCGATGTGATGGGGAATCGTGAGGTGCCGGATCAGATCGGCCAGAAAAACCACCCCTCCTTTGAGAAGGCTGACGAGGACGGGGTGCCGGCCGGCGTAGTCGCCCGATATCTCCTGGCCCAGGCGAGCCACAATGTCTTCGATCTCCGCCGCGGACACCAGTATGGAGCCCGGCGATGGGTGATCGGGCCGTTTTCCGCTCATGCCGGCGTGACCCTCAGCCGCAGGGCCCGCTTGGTTCCTGGCTGGATGCGGCTCTCTTCGCTCGTCCCCAATCCGAGCACCCAGTGAATGGTCTCATCCTTCTTGATGAGAATCGCCCATTCGCGAAAGCGCCGCGGGACCTTGCGGTCGATGAATAGGTCGGAGAGCTTTTTGTGTCCGGTCATCCCCAGGGGACGCATGCGGTCGCCGGGTCGCGGCGCACTCACCACTAGCGGAGCTCCTAACGCGTCAGCATCAAAGTAGGCCACGTCGTTACCTGCTTCTCCGGCCGCGATGGCTCGCCGTGCGTCTTCGACCGGCACATAGTCGGAATCTAGAATCCACTTTCCTCCCACGTGCATTTTTCCAGGGATGACAAGCTGGTGCGCCTCCAATAAAGGTTTGCACGCAAATTGTGCGCGCCGCAAGACCAGAGCATCATGCTCGCGACGCGCCGAGAATCCCGGCATGTCCGCCGATGATCCGGTCCGGTCGTCGCGAAGCAATTCGACGAGCCGTTTGTAATGCGTGCTTCCGAGGTCGTGGCTCCATCCGTGACGATTGCACACGTCGCGCATGAAACGAGCCGCTGTTTCGTCGTCGAAGGGGCCGAAACCAGCGATGCGGATCGTCAGTGCCTGTTCACCGTCGGCGACGACGCACCTGCGGTGCCATTCCTCCATGGCGGCCGCGAAGGACGCCTGGTCGCGGCGCGAATTGGCCGCGATGCGCAGAAGTGCCTGATAGATGGCCGGGAAAATGGCGCGCAGCTCGGGCAGAATCTCGTGGCGAACGCGGTTGCGAAAATATTTTGTGTCGGCATTGGTCGGATCTTCGATGAATTCGACGCCGTGCATCCGGCAGTAGTCGACCGTTTGCGTGTGAGTGACCCCGAGCAGCGGACGGACGAAAATGTCGCGTGCTGCCGGAATGCCCGCGAGGCCTGCGCGCCCGGTTCCGCGCAGGATGCGCATCATAACGGTCTCGACCTGATCGTTCTGTGTGTGGGCGGTCAAGACATAGGACGCGCCGAATTCCTCCGCCATCTGCGTGAAAAGCTCGTAGCGCGCGTTTCGCCCCGCTTCTTCGACGGAGATGCGTTCATCCCGCGCTCGTTTGGCGATGTCTTCCGTCGCGTGACGGGACGTCAAATTGTGCCTCATGGCGTACGACATGACGTGCACGACGTCGCCAAGACTATCCGGTCGAAGCCGGTGATCGAGCTGCGCGATCACGACTTGGCGCGTGCTTTCCGGAAGAGCCGCAAGTCGCCGCAGCGATTCGACGAGCGCCATGGAATCCGCTCCGCCCGAAACGCCTACAATCACATGACCGTCGGGCGCGGTGTTCCACCACCGGTGGACGGCTCGATCGACCGGATGCATCCCATCGGGAATCATGTAGGAACTATAGCACGCGCCCATAAGAGGAAAGATGGTGGCGGAGCAGGGATTCGAACCCCGGACACGCGGATTATGATTCCGCTGCTCTAACCAGCTGAGCTACTCCGCCAACCCATTTTT
>JAICFA010000062.1 GCA_025923935.1 Candidatus Krumholzibacteriia bacterium | reverse complement strand
TCTCTCGTGGGTTCTGTTGCTGTCCTCTCCCTCTCTCTCCTTCCTGCTTCTTATATACTTTCTCACGCCCGTCTACAAGTCCCGCCCCCCCCCCCCCGCCCCCCCCCCCCCCCCCCGGCCGCCCAACGCTTTGTATCCGTCACCAATAATAGGCCAGATGGGACATCCCCGCCAAGCTCAGCGAGGGATCGTGAGGAGGATATTCGGCTCCAAGTTCGTGGGATCGCTTACTTTATCCTTGTTCGCCTCGTACAGGCGGGTCCATTGGGCGGGGTCGCCATAGACTTCCCAATAGCCGGCGATCATCTCGAGGGTCTCGAACGGCGCCACCCGGTGCTCGGTGGGGAGCTCGCGCGGGATCATGAGCACCATGTTGGGATAGATCCACACCGGGTCCTCGATCTTGTCCAGGTTGGCGCGGTAGATGCGCGGCCATTTGCTGGCCGCGGCGTAGATGTCGTCGCGGTCGGCGATGACCGAGAGGCAGTCGCCGTCCTTGACGGTGTATTCGCGCGGGAGCCGATCGAGCGCGGCGATCTGTCCCGACAAGGTACGAATGTCGGATTCGGCCTTCAGAATCTCTTTTTCGACCGGTGTTATCTTGTTGCGCGTCGCATCGATTTGCTTGCGCGTGTTGACCAAGTCTTCCTGCGCCAGCGCGAGCTCTCCTTGCACGCGATTGCGCTCGGCGTCCAGCGCTTTGCAGTAAGCCTCGCGCTCCGAGTTCGTCATCGCGAGTAGCTCTTCCTCGGAGTAATACTCGCCTTTCGCGACGTCGACCTTGCGCCCACTGGTCTTGCTGCACCCGGCGGCGAAAAGGCAAAGCACTGCCAACACGACGATCGATTGCGCGCGGTAGGACACGCTCGGCTACTCCTTCTTGGTCGAGTCCGGCTTGGCGGGAGTCGGTGCAGCCGGCTTGGGCGGCGTGGTCGCCGCGGGTTTCGGCGGTGTCGTCGCCGCCGGTTTGGAGGTTGTAGGGGTCGCCGCTTTGGGTGCGGCCTTGGTGTCCAACGCCTTGGCCTTCTCGTTGCGGCCGCTGCCCTTGCGCATCGCCTCGAGACGCGCGCGCAGCTCGTCGGGCTTGCCCTTCTTGCTGTCGAGGTCGGCCTGCTTGGTGGCGAGCTCTTTGGCGAGGTTGTCCGAGCGCTCGCGCGCGGTCGCGAGGTTCTTCTGCACCACCGCGACGTCTTCGCGCAGTTCTTCGATTTCGACCGGCGACACATTGCACGTCGAGGGCTTACCGCACCCGACCAGCACCATGGACACCGCGCACGCGACCCCGACGAGCCACGTACGAAGAACGCTTCGCACGCTCAGGACTCCTTTCATATGTGGGGGTTAGGAGAACGAAAACAACGCCGGTACGCTAACAAGGGACCCCGCCGGTGTCAAGGGGCTAATCCCCGCCGGCCTCAGCGGGGCTTCTCCCGTCCTTGATCTCGATGTGCAAATCCCGCAGTTGGGCGGGATCCACCGGCGAAGGGGCGTCGTCCATGAGCGAGGTGGCTTTCTGCGTTTTGGGGAACGCGATCACGTCGCGGATCGACGGCGCCCCGATCAAGGTCATGATCAGCCGGTCCACGCCCGGCGCAATCCCGCCGTGCGGAGGCGCACCGAACCCGAAAGCGTCCAGCAGGAACCCGAAGCGGCGCGCGGCGTCTTCCTTGCTGATGCCGGTCACGGCCATGACTCTCTCCTGCAGCTCGCGGTTGTGGATGCGAATGCTCCCCGACGCGATTTCGGTCCCGTTGCACACGAGGTCGTACAAGTGCGCGCGCACGCGCAACGGCTCACTCTCCAAATATTGAATGTCTTCTTGGAACGGCATCGAGAACAAATGATGGCACGGTGCGTAACCGCCGGTCTCGGGATTGCGCTCGAACAGTGGGAACTCGTTGACCCACAGCATGCGATAGCCGGGGACCTGGTCCATTCCCAGGCGCTGTGCTACCTCGACGCGCAGTCGTCCCAAGATGGCCGAAATCGCGGCCGGAGCTCCCACCAGCGCCAACAAAAGCGAGTCGTCGCGCATTCCCAACCCGTCGACGATGCGCCGCTGCAGGGGGGCATCGAGAAACTTTGCGGCCACACCGGCCAACGTCCCGCCCGACGCCCGTAGGCTCAGCAGTCCGCCCGCGCCGGCCGACTTCGCGATTCCCTCCAGCTCGTCGACGTCGCGCTTGTTCAGCCGCGCGCCCTCGTCCACCACGAACCCGCGCACCGCGCCGCCGCTTTCCAGCGCCTGCCGTACGACGCGAAACTCGGTGCCCACAAAATACTCCGAGAGCGTTCTCAGCTCGAGGCCGTAGCGCAGGTCGGGCTTGTCGGAGCCGAAGCGATCCATCGCTTGCGCGTAGGTGAGAATCGGAAACGGCGTTTCCAGCTCGACGCCGCGCGTGGCGTGAAACACGGTCGACATCATCGCTTCCACCAGCGCGAACACATCCTTCTCTTCCACGAAGCTCATCTCGATATCGATCTGCGTGTGCTCGGGCTGGCGGTCGGCACGCAAGTCTTCGTCGCGCAAGCAGCGCGCAATCTGAAAATACCGGTCGAAACCGGCCACCATCAGAATCTGCTTGTAGAGCTGCGGGCTCTGCGGCAGTGCGTAGAAGCTGCCGGGATGGAGCCGGCTCGGAACCAGGTAGTCGCGCGCGCCCTCCGGGGTGGCACGCACGAGCATGGGCGTTTCGATCTCCAAGAAGTTGCGCGAGGACAAAAAATTGCGAATGGCGAGCACCGCCTTGTGGCGCAGCTCGATGTTCTCCTTGAGCGGACGGCGGCGTAAGTCCAGGTAACGGTACTTGAGGCGAAGCTCTTCGCTCGCCTTCACGTCGTCGGCAATATTGAACGGAATGACTTCAGCTTTGTTGAGCATGACGACGCGCGCCACCGCCACTTCGATGGCACCCGCCGGCGAATCGTCGCGCACCATGTCCTTGGGACGCGCGCGCACCTCGCCCTCGACCGCGATGACGTCCTCCATGCGCAGCGATTCGGTTTCTTTGCCCATGGTCCCCGTGGTATCGACCACCAGTTGCACGCGCCCGTAGCGATCGCGCAGCTCGACGAAGCGCACGCCGCCTAGATCGCGCACGCGTGCCACCCAGCCCATCAACCGAACCTTCTGCCCCGCCAGCGCGGCGCCCAGCTCGCCCAAGTGGTGCGAGCGCGAAAACGGCAACCAATATCCGCTCACGTTTCGAGCCTCACTTCTTCGATTGCAGTGCGAATTCTCTCAGCGCGGCAAACCCCACCTTGGCGTCGGTGCGCGCCGCCAAATCGTGATAGGCGACCTCCGGGCCCGCCGCATCCACCACCACGGCCACGCGCGCTTTCTTCTTGCCGGCCGCTTCCAATTGCGTTTTCACCGAGCGCCCCGACACGTCGAGCTCGACGCTGCCAAATTCGCGCAGGATGCGCGCCGCTTGCAGCGCGCGCGCTTCCGCGTCGGCCCCGGCACAAACGACGTAGTAGTGCGGACCGACTTCTTCCGGCGTGCGGCTCGTTGCCGGCAATGCTTCGACAATGCGCTCGAGTCCGGCGCTCATACCGATGGCCGGCGTGTCCGGTCCGCCGCATTCCGCCACCAAGGTGTCGTAGCGTCCCCCACCGCACAACGCGCTCTGTGCGCTGCGTTCGCCGCCATACACCTCGAACACCGTGCGCGTATAGTAATCGAGCCCGCGCACCAGTTGCACGTCGTGCGTGAACGGCACCGCGACGGACGCCAACATGTTCTGCACGCCGTCGAAGTGGACACGATCGTCGTCGACCAAGTAGTCGGAGATGCGCGGCAGCTGTTCCTTGAACGCTGCGCTGTACTCTTTCGCATCGAAGATGCGCAGCGGATTATGGCGATACCGCGCCAGCGCGTCCTCGGTCAGATCCGCACGCCGCGACTCGATGGCATCCAGCAGCACCTGGCGGTAGCGCACCCGCGACGCTTCCGTGCCCACCGAGTTGACGCGCACGTCGACACTGGTAAAGCCCAGCTCGCGCAGTGCCTCGACGACGAGTTGGATGATTTCGACATCGAGCGCCGGGCTCGCGCTTCCAATCGCCTCGGCGCCTACTTGATGAAACTGACGGTAGCGTCCCGCCTGCGGCCGGTCGTAGCGAAACATGGGGCCTTCGTAGCACAAGCGCTGAATGCCGCCCCAGCGGTGCATGCCGTTCTCCAAGTACGCACGTATCACCGACGCGGTGTTCTCGGGACGGAGCGTGAGGCTGCGTCCGCCGCGGTCGGTAAACGTGTACATCTCCTTGGTGACGATATCCGACTGCGCTCCCACCGCGCGGACGAACAAATCGGTCGATTCGAAAATGGGAGTGCGAATGCCGCGGTACCCGTAGCGCTCGAAGGCACGCTGGAAGGTGTGCTCCACCCGCTGCCAACGGGCGATCTCGAGCGGTGTGATGTCGTGGGTGCCGCGCGGGCGCGTGTACTTCATGCGCGTGTTCCGGCACGGCGCGACCACGCCAGAGAAATCGCTACCGCGGTGCTGGCACCGGCGAGGTCGGACGCCCAATCGAGAATGTCGCGATGCCGCCCCGGAACCGTGCCTTGAAAGACTTCGTCGGCGGCGGCGAGGCTGGCGGTCGCGGTGATGACGAGCAGAAACGCGACCAGCGCGTCCGGCCACACCAACGGCGCCAGCGCGCGAAACAACAACGCAGCCATGATGCCGTACTCGACGGCGTGGGCCAGGCTGTCCTTGAGCTCGAACTCGGGTCCGGGCGCGCGCAAGTAAGGGCGCGACGAAACGAAGATGATCACCGCTGCATACACGAGGGCGGCGACGAGCCAGCGGCTATCCACTGAGCGCTTTTCACAACGGAGGGCGAACGACATGGGTCTTAGCGGTCTCCGAAACGCCGAAAGACGGCCACCGCACCGTCGGCGTCGCGTGCCGCACGCACCGAGTCGCGAAAATCGGAGTAGTTCAACAAGCGTGATAGACGTGCTAACAATCGGATGTGCTCGCGGCGGCTTTCGCGCGGTCCCAGCATGACGAAGAACATATCCACGGGTTCCCCATCGGGTCCGTCGAACGGAATGGCGGTGCGCGTCCGATAGAACGCAGCCAGCAAGCGCTCGACTCCGTCAGTATACGCGTGCGGAATGGCGACACCGTGGCCGACCCCGGTGCTCATCACGCGCTCGCGCGCCAGGAGATCGTCGGTCGCCGTGCGGCGGTCGGCGACCATCCCTTTGTGGTCGAGGTCGACGACGATGTCGGCCAGCAATGCTTCCTTGGAACCGTCGGCATTTATCGACGCGGGTGAATAATCGATCACCACGGTCTCGGGTACGAGCAGCTCGGTCAGTCGCATGGCATCCAAAGGTCAAAGGGAGTTTGAGGCACGCAGCACTGCACGCGGCGCGGCGCGGCGTAACGATCAACATTAGGTGCGATCTCGGTCGGGTGTCAAGCCGACCTCAGCGCGCGGGATACACGCGCACTTCGAGCGTGTCGGCGCTGATCTCGGTGAGACGGACTCCGGGGGGAAGGATGACGTCAGGGGCCACGCGCACCGACGCCGGACCTCTTCCGCTTACCGCCACCAAGACGGAAACATCGCCGGAAGAGAGCGTGTCGAGCACCGAAGCCGGCCCTTCCAACGTGAGCGAAACGGCGTCGGGCTCGACCTCGGCGTCGACGTCGTCGGAGTCGAGCAGGATCGTCGGCGGGATGTTGGCCAGGACGCGCTCGGCGCGTGCGCTGACGCGCAGGGTGACGGTAACGCGATCCGGCTCGCACGCGAACGCGCGCGGATCGCACTCGAGCTCGAGCTCGCGCGTGGTGGTCTCGCGCACGCGCGCCAGCTGCAGCGACTGGGTCGTCACATGCTGCACGCGCTCGATGATCGATGCCGGCCCGCGCACCGTGACCCACGCCGGCTCGATGGTGAGACCGGCGTCTTCGAGGAGGACATTGGCGGGAAATGCGCCCGTGGTGGCCAGCGAAACCTGCAAGCGACGCGACACCAAGGGCTCGAGGCTCACATCGAGCACGGCGGGTGTGACCACTTCGACGCGCCCCGGGGCGAGGTCGCCGGTGCCGCGTACGTGGTCGCCCGAGAGGGGGAGCCGCCGCCGTCCGGCTTCGAAGCCGGAAAGATCCGCCACTACCGCCACGCGTTGAAACCCCAGCGCCAGCAACTGGCGTCGCGTGGCGGTGACGCGCACGTCCGCCGTGACCGGAACCGGTGCCGCCAGCGCCAAGGAATCGGGCAGTCCCTCCAGAATGAGCGGCACGGTGCGCACCCGCGAGACTTCTTCCTGTCCGCTGGCGTTGAACCAAACCAGCACGGCCACCATGACGGCGAGCACCTTGGCGCCAAAATTGTCGGTGACGAGACGCGCGATCTTCATCGGCCGGAGCGGCCTCCCGCGCGCTTAGTTGGCACCCGGAACGACGAGCTCCTGGCCGACGCGCAGCTCTTGCGACGGGTGCAAGCCGTTGAGCTCGCGGATGCGGGCGACAGTCGTGCCGTAGCGCTTGGACAGGGTCCACAGGGTGTCGCCGCGCTGCACGCGGTGCACCACGGACGACTTTGTCGGCTCCGACGTATCGATACGCTGCGGCGGGTGCACGCGGAAGAACTCGAGCACGCCGTCGGCGATGGCGCGCGCCATGATTTCGCGGCCGTCGGGATCCTTGACCAGCTTGGCGTCCGCATTGTTGGAGATGAACCCGCCCTCCACCAGCACCGACGGCATGGAAATGGTGCGTAGTACCGAGAACGACTTTTGTTTCACCGCGCGCGTGGGCAACAGGTCGCGCTCGCGCACCGATTCCAAAATCGACTCGGCCAACAGCTCGCTGCGCGCCAGCACCGCTTGCTGGTTCACGTCGAGCAGCATGTGCACGATGTCGTCGTTGTTGGACTGTTCCAAGCCGAAATCGTGGACCGCCTCGCCGCTGGCCAGCGCCTGGTCGGCGGCGCGCGCAGCCCCGGCCGGCGCCACGAAGTAGATCTCGGCGCCGCGCGCGGAGCGGCTGGGTGCCGTGTTCAGGTGAATGCTCACGAACACGTCCGCGCCTTTCTGCTCGGCGATTTCGTTGCGGCGCGGAAGTGTGAGAAACTCGTCACTGTCGCGGGTGAGCACCGCCTTCACGCGACCGCTGCGATTGAGAATTTCCGCCGTACGGCGCGCCAGGTCGAGGCACAGTTTCTTCTCCACCAATCCGTAGCGTCCGGTGGCACCGGCGTCGTGGCCACCGTGGCCCGCGTCGACTGCCACCACGAAGGGTCGCTTCTTGGACGCCGTGGAGGTATCGGGCTTCGGCGTGGGCACCGCGATGGGCGGCGCCGTTGCGGGCGAAGCATCGGCGAGCGCGGGCTCGGCGACGTCGCCTTCGCGTGCTTCGAACACCACGCGATCCGGCTTGGTAGCGGAAGCGGGAACGTCGAAGATGTCGTAGCGCGCGCCCCGCTCGAGCTCGAACACGATCTCGACCGCGTCACCGCGTACGTCCGGGCGCACCACGCGCACGCCGTTCGACCCGACGGCGACATCGGCGACACTCAAGCTCAGCGCCGCACCGGCGAAGGTGAGCGAGACGCCGGTTGAATCCTCCAAACGGGTAACGGTGTAGGGAGCGGGGCGCGATAGATCGAGGACAACCCGGGTGCGGCCGTCATCGGTGGAATGGCGAATGCGGTCGATGCGTACCACCGCGGCGCCGGCCCAGCCGGCGGCACAGCACAGTACCGCACCGGCAACAAATGCCGCCCACCAACCTGTTCGCGAACGAAACGCCATGGCGATGCACCGAGATAACGACTGGGTTCACCCGGAAGCTTAGCCCCGGGCGACAGGGGTGACAAGAAAAAGCTAGTCGGCCAGCACGAAGCGAAGCGGGTCGACCCGCTCGCCCTCTCGCTCGATCTCGTAGTGAAGGTGGGAGAACGTCGAACGTCCCGTCGAACCGACGCGTCCGATCACATCGCCGCGCGTGATGCGCTGCCCCTTCTGCACAAGACGGCGCTGCATGTGCGCGTAGCGGGTGACGAATCCGGCAGGGTGCGAGATCTCGACCACATTGCCGTACGTCTGCTCGACGCCGGAGTACGTGACGACACCGTCGGCGGTGGCATACACCGGTGTTCCCAGCCGCGCCGAGTAATCGACCCCACGGTGCATCGCGCGCCGTCCCGAGATGGGATCCATGCGCCAGCCGAAACGGCTGGAAACGAAGCCAACGTTGACGGGGCGCAACGACGGAGTGGTTCGAATCTGCTCGTTAGCGGATTCCAAGTGCGACAGGATCTCTTCGTAGTCGCGTGTTTGCAGACGCGCCTGGCGGAGCAGCTTGTCGATATCGGCGCGCGCCGTGAATAGACGGTCGCGCGTCTTGGCGTCGATGCTGGTGAGCGCTTGCGCCGTACTCATCGACGGACCGCCCACACCCACTTGCGCGACATCGCCGTCGAGATCGTCGAGGTTGGCGATGATGCGCGCCTTGTTTTGGAAGTCGAAGTTTTGCGCGACCTGGCGCTTCAGCGTCTCGAGCTCGGTGGTGAGATTGTCGATCTCGCCGCGCAGCTCCTTGTTCTGGTTGGCCAAAGTTTCGACCAGATAGGCGTCTTTCATGCGGTTGGAGTGACCCAGCACCGCCCAGCCCGAGGCCCCGACGGCGATCAGCACCGTGGCCGCCAGGGCCCAAACGGCGTTCCGGCGCACCTGGAAAGCGCGCGGCTCGTGGCTCCCGTCGGGGAGGTAGAGAAACGTTAGTATCTTGTCTCGGAGCAAGGGGTTCCTTTCGCGCGTGGGAGGCTAGCCGACACCCCGCGGGGTGTCAAGCGAATCCCCCTCGGAGCCGCAAACTTCGTACCAGCATTGAGACCTTTTGGCCTTCTTATGCCTCTCCCCGCGCCTTAACGGAGACGAAAAGGCGGGGCCGATTCGAATCGGCCCCGCCCGTGATCGAAGGCCCGCGCCCAGGCGGCCGTTAGCCCTCCATGTATCCCTGGAGGAACTTCGCCCGCGTCGAATGACGCAGCCGTTGAATCGCCTTCTCCTTAATTTGACGGATGCGCTCGCGCGTCAACTTCATCCGCTTGCCGATATCCTCGAGCGTCATCGGCTCTTCGCCGCCCAGCCCGAAGTACATCGACAGGATGTTGCGCTCGCGCTCCGACAGCGTCCCCAGCGCCCGCTCGAGGTCGTCCGAGAGTGCCGCTGCGTACGTGTCTTCGTCCGGCGACGCCTGCGTCTCGTCGGTCAAATAATCGACCAGCGCAGTGTCGTCCTTCTCGCTCGAATACGGATCGTCGAGCGACACGTGCGAGTTGGCGATCACCATCGTGTCTTCGACTTCCTCGGGCGAAATTTTCAAGCGCGCAGCAATTTCGTCCGCACTCGGGCTCCGGCCCAGCTCCTGGTCGAGCTGGCGCGAGACCTTACCGATGCGGTACAGCGTACCCGCGCGATTGAGCGGCAAGCGCACGATGCGAGAGTGCTCCGCCAGCGACTGCAGCATCGCCTGGCGAATCCACCACACCGCGTACGAGATGAACTTGAAGCCACGTTCCTCATCGAAGCGGTGGGCGGCCTTGATCAGGCCGAGGTTGCCCTCGTTGATCAAGTCCTCGAGCGACAGTCCCTGGTTCGAGTACTGCTTCGCAATCGAAACCACGAACCTCAGGTTCGCGCGCACCAATTGATCCAAAGCCGTCTTGTCGCCGGCCTTGATACGCTTGGCGAGGTCGCGCTCCTGTTCGCGCGTCAGCAGGGGTGTCCGATTGATCTCGTGGAGATAGAGATCGAGACTGCGGATCCCAGCACCGGCCTCCGCCTTCTTGCGCTCCGTCGCCGGTGCGCGTCCATCTCTTTCTTCGAGTTTCCGTTCCGTCATGGGTTCCCTCCTGGCTTGACGTGCGGACGCCGCCCGCGCCCGCGTCACTTTCCTTCCGGTATCACGGTGACGAAAGTCGTGTTATTGCCTCTCTTCACCAGGAAAGCGATGGGATCTTTCCGATCTTTCAACTTCTTGGATATCTCGACGTAATCGTCGATGTCGCGCACTTCGTGCGAAAACACTTCGGTGATTACGTCTCCTTCTCGCAGCGATGCTTCTTCGGCGGGGCTGCCCTGGTCTACACCCGACACCACGACCCCTTCCTCGCCCCGCTCCAACTGATACTGTCTGCGCACTTGCGAATTCTGCGCGTCCTCGACGTGCAGTCCTAGCCACGCGTCCGATTCGGGCGTGGGCGCGGAAGCGACCACATCTTCGTCGGGGCGCTCGCCCACAGTGACACTGACCTTCTGTTCTTTGCCTTCGCGGACCACAACCACCGGCACGGTCTTGCCGACTGGCGTTTCGGCCACTTTCAGTCGAAACTTTCCGTCATCTCTTACATCTTCGCCGTCGTAGCGAACGATGACGTCGCCGGTTCTAAATCCGGCCTTGGACGCCGGCGTGTTGGTTTCGACGCTCTCTACCACGATGCCCTTCTTGATATTCAGACCCATTCCCTCCGCCAACTCGGCGTCGAGCTCGCGCAGCCGAATGCCGAGGTAACCGTAGCGCACCCGGCCCTTTGCGATTAGCTCGGTCATGATTGCCTTGGCCATGTTGATCGGAATGGCAAATCCAATCCCCTGGCCTGAGGGGTTGATGGCGGTGTTGATGCCGATCGCTTCGCCCTTCAGATTGACCAACGGCCCGCCGCTGTTACCGAAGTTGATCGATGCGTCGGTCTGTAAGTAGTTCTGATAGGTCGCGTCGCCGCCGACAATATTGAGATCGCTGCGCCCCTTGGCGCTCACGATGCCCACGGTAACGGTTCCTTGCAGCTGTCCAAACGGTGTGCCGATCGCCATCACCCAGTCGCCCACGCGCATCGCATCCGAGTTTCCGAGCGGAACCTTGGTCAACGCCTTGGGCGCATCGGTCAACTGAATCACCGCGATGTCGGTGTGACGGTCGGAGCCGACGATGCGCGCTTCGTGCTCTTCTTCTTCCTCACCTTTTTCGAGTACGACCGTGATCTTCTCGGCGTCGCGCACGACGTGATAGTTCGTCAAAATGTGCCCTTCGTCGTCGAACACGAATCCCGATCCGCCGCCCGGTACGCGGCGATTGCGCTGACCGCGCTGCTGCGGCTGTTGGTCGGGAAAGAACTCGCGGAAGAACTCGAACGGCATCTCGCCCTCACCGCGCTCGGCCGCGCTCATGGAGCGTTCGGTCTTGATAAAAACGACGGCCGGACGGACCTTCTCGGCCACATCCGCAAAAATCGACGAGCCGTCCGCCTTGACGGTGGTGCTGCGATCTTGTGCAAGCGCCAACCCGCCGAAGCCCGACGTCATCAACGAGGCTAAAATCAATCCACGTACTGCGTTCATGGGGCTCACCCAACGTCCTCCGTGATAAGAGTCAATCACGACCATCGGTCGCGTGACAGTCAACTTACTTACGTGCGAGCCAAGACAGCTTGGATCGGTTAGACCGACCCTAAAGGCAGGGGAATACAGGAGTTGCAGGGGTTTAGGTGGCACTCTCGACAGTGCAGCCATGAGTGTATCCCCATTTTCTGCCCCTGTCAACCTTTCCTTCCCCCCATCCCCGTTCCAATCAAGGCCCCAGCCGTGTTCCTGGCCCCGTTCCTGTGTATTTGGAGCGTACTTGCGCTCCCATTGTACGTTCTCTTGGGGTCTAGGTTCCTCGGGGCAACGCCCATTGGCCAAATCGGTTGCGCCCCTTCTGACAATCGGGCATCATGGCCGGCGATACTCCGGTAGGCCCAATGTGACGCCATCGTGTACCTTCGAACCCGTTGCTTCCGGCGACGTCCGCATCGTCGGTGACACCCATTTCCGCGCTCGATCACTTCCCGGCGAGGCCGAGCGCCGGGAACGATTCATTCGCTTCCTGGACGCCATCCCCGCGGGTGCCTACCTCGTCCTCTTGGGCGACATTTTCGATTTCTACTTCGAATACCGGTCGGTCGTGCCGCGGCGTTTCTTGGATCTCTTCGATGCCCTCGCGCGCACCACGTCACGCGGCGTCGACACGCACTTCATCGGCGGAAATCACGACTATTGGGTGGGAGATTTCTTCGCGCGCGATCTCGGGGTGCGCGTGCACGACAAGGAGATGCGCATCGAGTGCCAAGGTCGCAAGCTCGTCCTCGCCCACGGCGACCTCGTCATGCCGAAAGACTACGGCTACAAGCTGCTCAAAGGCGTCCTTCGTAACCCGGCCGTGGTCGCGGTGTCACGATGGATTCATCCCGATGTGCTGGATGCGATCGCCGGGGGGGTCGCGCATGGCAGTCGCGCGCTATTCAACGTCGCGCAGGAGAAGCGCGCCAAGGCGGTCGCCGAGCACGCGTGGACGCATTTTTTCGAGCGCGGAAACGATGCGTTCGTGATGGGTCACGTGCACTTTCCGTTGCACGAGACCCGCGATGGGAAAGAATTTCTGATCATCGGCGACTGGATCAAGCACTACACGTTCGTGCGTATGACGAACGGCCGCTTGCGCATCGAGTCGCTCAGAAGCTAAAGCCCAGTCCGATACGGTGATTGTCGCCAAGCGCTTCCGAAGGCAGGAAGGCGTAATCGACCGCGACCTCGTGCCAGCGAAAGCCCGCTCCGAAGGTGGCGCGGAGCACCGAATATCCGACTTCTTCGGAATCCGACGGGAGCAACAACGCCCGGTAGCCCGCCCTCAGTGCCAGCATGCGGCGGTAGGAATACTCGGCGCCGACGCGCGCGCTGGTATCGCCGTCGTTGGGAAACACAGCGTCCAAGGTGGCCAAGATACGTCCCTCCAACGCAGCAATCTCGCGCTCGTAACTCGCACCCACCTTGACCGAGCGCGGCAGTGCAAACTCTTCGGTATCGAATTTCATGGGCGGCCCGACGTTGGACGCCACCGCCGCCAACTTGAGCCCCTCCACCCTCGCCACATGATACAACCCGAGGTCGACGGCAATGCCTGAAGCCGATAACTCGTCGATGCGCTCGTAGACCGGCTTGA
>JAICFA010000061.1 GCA_025923935.1 Candidatus Krumholzibacteriia bacterium | reverse complement strand
TAACGAGATCGAGCTCACCTACTACCAGATCAACATCGGCTTCATGTGGGAGCAGTAACCGCGCGCGCATGGGGGTTTTGCCCGCAGCATGGGCGCGGGATTGGGAGTAGGGCGCAGGGTACGGAACGCCGGGCGGGCCGCTCGCGGTTCAATGATCGACCCGGGGGGTGGAGGGACGCGGCGTTGCTGTGCGGCGTACCCGCGAAGGGTGCCGATGGCCTGGCCGCGGAAGGTGTCCCTGGCGTGATAGTTGCTCTAAGTGCCGCGGCGCCCTCCTTCGATGTTTCCTACGGAGGGGCGCCTGTACCAAGAACGGCACCGGCAGGGCGCCGATCTCGCGACGGAGTGAATTGCCATGATCATCCAGTGCCAGAGCTGCGCTGCAAAATACTTCCTGTCCGAAGAGAAAGTGCCGGCGACCCCGCTCAAGGTTCGCTGTCCGAAGTGCCGCGCCGTGTTCTTGCTGGCGCCGCGCACCGAGCACGTGCCCGTGGGCGCCGCGGTGGGTGCGAGTGCGGCAGCCGCACCGGCCCGGCACGCAGCGCCGATGGAGATCGAACCGACCGCGGTGCCGCGCAAGGCGACCGTTGCCGTTCCGCTCGATACGAGCGAAGACACTCCGGCTCCCGCGGCGGCACCCACACCGGCTGCCAAGGCGTCGAAGCCGTCGCGCGGCGGCAAGGGGGAAGATCGCGCCAAGCGTTTGGCGCGCGTGCTCGTCTCCGACATCCTGTACTACAACCGCGAGCGCCGCGACGAGGCACTGCGCGATGGCACCTTGATGTCGGCGTTGAGCGAAGAGATCAAGAAATCGTGGGAGCTCTACAAGGAAAAAGTGGGGCCCGACGCCGCGCAATCCACCAGCTATTTCAAAGAAGCGCTGAACGAGATTTTGGCCGATGGCCAGGAAGTATTCTGATCCCGTGCCCGGCGCACCGCCGGTATATCCAGCCATGAAAAGCGAGCGCACGGTATTCGCCGTCGCCAGCGACGGACGGTATCTGGACCGCGTGCTGGCGGCCTGCGAAGAGCCGCCCTCCGGGCCCGCGCGCTTTGCCTCGCTCGACGAGCTGTCGGAGGTACTCGCGCAGTTCGAGCGCATCGCGCTGGCTTTCGTTTTATTGGTGGAGGCGCGCGGGGAAGCGATCGACATTCCGGCGCTGCGCCGGTTGCGTCTCGATTATCCGCAGATCGTACTGATGGCGATGTTGGGTGAGTGCGGCCAGCAGACCGCGCTGCGGCTGCAGTCGATCGGTGTGCACGGCATTCTTTTGCCGCCCTTCGAGCGCATCAATCTGGCGCGCGAGATTGCCACCGCGGTTCCCAACGTTCCCAACTTCAAGCGCCACCCGGACCTCATGCGCCGCGCCAGCGTGCGCGTCGACTTCGTCATCCCCAGTGACTTGACCTACGTGCTCGGCATCAACTACCAGATCTCGAATTTGCTGAAAGAATTCGGCTATCCGGCGCAGGACACGCGCGTCAACATTCCGCTCGCGTGCGACGAAGCCATCACCAACGCCATCATCCACGGCAACCACTCCGCCGCCGACAAGAAAGTCAGCATCCAAGTCTACGTGAGCCCCAATCGTTTTCGCATGCGCGTGCGCGACGAGGGCGAAGGGTTCGACATGGCGGCGGTGGCGGATCCGACCCGCGGCGAAGCGCTCATGCGCGCGTCGGGTCGCGGCGTCTACTTGATGCGGAGCATCATGGACGTGGTGGAGTTCAAGGAGGGTGGGCGCGTGGTGGAGCTGGAGAAGCGGAATGCGAACGCCAACGGAAACGGCAACGGCGGTGCGCACGCCGAGCGGTAAATTATTCCTGCCACTTTTCCTTCGCTAGTTTTTCCAGCATCTCGTCGATCGATCCCCAAATGCGCGCGTTTTGATCGGGCTCGAACAGCGCTTTGCGCACTCGCCCGTATTGGTCCTTCTTGACGTAGCGGATCGATTTCAAGGTTTCCATCGGCACCAAGATGTCCTTGCACACCTTCACCTCGACGACTTTGGAGTCGAGGTTGCTGTTGGGATTGTTGTCCGGGTGCATCCCCAGCCCCCAGCCGTGGGCGACCATGCTGCAGATCAAGGCACGGAACGTGTTCTGCCCCTGCACGGTTCCCAGGTCGATCTGGCCGTCGATTTTCTCGGTGACACCTTCGATGACCGGCACCAGCTTTTCGATGACGCTCTGGTTGACTTCGATGTTGAGGAGACGGGCAAACATCTCCTTCATCATCTTCTCGACGATGCCCGATGAGGTATTACGTTCCTTCATGATTTCTCCGTTGTGTCGGTCCGCAACCAATGGGTGCGCTCGAGGATGACACCGAGCAAAGCAAGAAATAAGCCCATCCCAACCAGCACGGGACCCTTGCCCACCACCGTGTCCAGCGCGGTGGCGATGACCGCCGCCAGGATGTAGGCCGCCTTGATCAGGGCCTCGCGCGCGGCGAACACGCGCCCGGTGAACTGACGCGGACTGGCGCGCTGCATGAGCGTTTCCGTGACCACGAACACGGGCGAGATCGACATGCCGAGGAGGGCGGCCCAGATCGACATGGGAACGAGCCCGCTGGTGCGGCCCAGCCCGGCGATGGCGACACCGGCCACCATTGCCCCCACCGACACGGTGCGCTCCGGCTGACGCCGGTCGCGAAACGGAATGGTGGCGAACGCTCCGATGATCAACCCCACGATGAGTGCGCCCGCGATCTGGCTCAGGAAGCGCGCGCTCCCGTCCGGTGCGACTTCCTGAATGCGCGCGATGGCGGTAATGCTCAGCACGCCGCCCACCGAGAACAGCAGTGTTTGCGCGAGCAGGCTCGCGCGCAGGTTGCGGCTCTCGCGCACCAGCTCCAGCGCCTCGCGCAGCGAGATGTGCAAGATGGACAACGCCTGCGAGAGCGAGGTGCGCGCGAGCTCCACGCGCGGCGGACGGCGCATGAAGGCAAGCGGGAGCATGAAGACCGCGGCGACGGCGTATAACACCGCGTCGAGATGGAAGCTGGCTTGCCACGAATACACGTCGATGAGCCAGCCGCCGCCGACAAATCCCAACAGCGTTCCCACCACACCCAGGGTCCAGAGTGCGGCGTTCGCGCCGAGTAAGCGCTCGGAAGAAACGATTTCAGGAAGCAGCGCCGAGCGCGCGGGGGCGAACATCAAGTCGAACAAAGCCAGGATACCCGCCATCAGAAAGAAGGCGTCGAGCGATTGCCACTGGCCGTAGACCGCCGGGACGAACAACAAAATCGATGCGCGGCACAGACACGCGGTGAGAATGGTGAGCGGCTTGTTCCAGCGGTCGATCAGGACACCCGCCACCGGGGTCAGCAGAAACACGGGAATCTGCGAGTACAGCGTGAGCTTGAGGAGATCGACGCTCGAGCCGGGTGCCAGCAGCCCCACCATCGCGACCAGCGAGAATTGCTTCAAGCGATCCGCGGAGAGTGCCACCAACTGCACGGCGCTCAGGAACGGAAGCGATACATCGCGGCGCGGAGCGGTCATTGGTCGCGGGCATGGTAGGCAGCGCTCGCCGCTTTTGCAAGCGCCGGAGCATTATGCGGGTGAGATTGCTCGCGAACGGTCGAAAGTGCCTCGCGCGGCCCTCAAGTTCCTGTCCATTAATGAGTTGTCGCTCGCGCCCTGCGCCTTGCTTGGCATGTTACTTGCCCGGTAGCCGGCCTGCCGGGGCGGCCCGTTTGCAGAAGCGCTTGAGCTTTCTCACCCTGGCCTCATCAGCACGAGCACGACGCTAGGGCCGCTCCGGCAGATTCACCAGCGAACCAACGAGGAAGGACGCGGCGGACATGGTGGTGCTCAACTATACGGGCGGGGAGATCAACGCCAAGATCGTGTACTACGGTCCCGGGGTGAGCGGGAAGACGACCAATCTCGAGTTCATCCACGAAAAGACTCCGGCCAACGCGAAGGGCAAGATGGTCTCGATGAAAACGCAGACCGATCGCACCCTCTTCTTCGATTTTCTCCCGCTCGAGCTGGGCGAGATCAACGGGTATCGCACGCGCTTCCTGCTCTACACCGTTCCCGGACAGGTTTACTACAACGCCACCCGCAAGCTGGTGCTCAAGGGTGCCGACGCGATCGTGTTCGTCGCCGATTCGGCGCGCAACAAGCTCGACGAAAACTTGGAGAGCTTGCGCAATCTCGAACAGAACTTGAACGAGCACGGCATGACGCTCGACGAGATTCCGTGGGTCATCCAGTACAACAAGCGCGATCTCGCCGACGTCGTTCCGGTGGCGGAGCTGGACGCGCGCTTGAATCCGCTGAAGAAGCCGTCGTTCGAAGCGGTGGCCAACAAGGGCACCGGCGTTTACGAAACCTTCCACGGCATTGCCACCATGGTCTACCGCGTACTGAAGGATCGACTCGAAAAAGGCGAGCTCTCCACCGAAGCGGGGGCAGCGGCACCGTCGCACCTCGCCGAAGTGGCTCCGCCCAAGGCAGCACCCGCCATGGACGCACCGTCCGCTCCCCACACCGCGTTGGGAGACGCGCTGCGCGCCGTCATGGCACCCAAGGCACCGAAGGCGCCCAGCACGCCCGCACCCGCGCCTGCACCGCCACCCGTGGCAGCTCCGCCCGCCCGCCCGAATCCGCCGGCTGCGGACGCCCACGAGTTCGAGTTCGATGACCAGGTCGACCTCGTGCTGCGCGAAGTGGAGCACGAGCCGCAGCCTCATCCGGTGACACCGGTACCGCCGTCGCCGAGCTCGCGACCGGCGGCGCCCGCGCCCCGGCGCGCGGCATCGCCCGCGGGGGGCGAAACGCCCGCGGACGAGGGTTTGTTCGCCGCAATTCCCGACGCTCCCTTCGACATGGAGCTGGGACGTCTGCCGGAGCTCGATGAAGCCTCGCTCGCGTCCGAGAGCGCACGCGAAGAGGGACCCGACGAGTTCGTCACCGACCCGATGCGTCACGTGAAGCCGAAGGCCCCGGCCAAGGCACCCGCCCCACCCGCGGCGAAGGCACCCGAGCCACGCGCCCAGACGGCCGGTGCAGTGGCGACCGAGCCCGCACCGGAGCCGCGTGTCGCGCCCGAACCGCGCGCACCGGAAACGCGCGCACCCGAACCGCGCGTCGCGAAGCAGCCCGTTGCACCCGCACCCGCACCCGCGCCCGCTCCCGTTGCGTCGGCTCCGGTGGCACCCGTTCCGGCTGCCGCGCCTGCGCCGGTTCCGTCGCGTGCCTCCGCGCCCGAACCGCGCGTGCAAGCGCCGGTGCGCGCGCCCGTGGACGCGCCCGTTGCACCCTCGTTGCAATCCACGCAGGAGGTGCGCGAGGTCCGTGTGGCCGTGCCGTTGGTTCTCACCCGCGCGCAGCTCGAAGGCGGCGCTCCGATTCGCGTCGTCCTGGACATCAAGATCGTCGACTGACGCTGCCACCCATTCCGTCTTCCGAGCCGCGAAGCGCTCTCCACATTTCTGTGGATAAGCGTTAGAACTTCGTTTCCGCGAATCACTTCCATTTCGTTCAAAAAATCTTGACAGTTTTTTGAGCGCTCGCTTACGTTGAGCCGCATCGTCACTGCATCACATTGATTGATCATCAATTATGACGCTGCGTCGTCGAGGAGGCCGGATTGCTCGGAATTCGCAAGAAAGATCCCGCCGGAACGCCGTCCGGGGGCAAACAGAAGGCGTCGCTCGGGCTCGATCACCATGCTGAATTCGAGCAGGCACGCTCTGCCTGGGACGCCGGCCGCCGCCGGGAAGCGCTCGACGCGGTCGAAAGGTTGGCGCGCCGCGATTCGGTCCCGACTGCACTGCGCATTGCCATCGGCCAATTCATGATGGACGCCGGCGAGCTGTTCGTCGCCGCGGATTGTTTCGAACGATTGTCCGTGTCGGAATCCGCAAGTGCCTTGCCGCACTATTTCCTCGGCCGCATCTACGACCGTCTGGGACGCCTCGACGAGGCACTGCGCGCGCACAAGCGCGCGGTCGATCTCGAACCGGAAAACGCCGAGTGTCACTATCGTCTCGGGGTGACGCTGGCGCGCAACGAGCGTCGCGCGGAAGCGGAAGAATGCTACCGCCGTGCCATTGCACTCGATCGCGGGCACGCGCGCGCGTACACCAATTTGGGTTACTTGATGGACCTGCGCGGCGACAACAAGCAAGCCATCCAGTATTTTCGCCGCGCGCTCCAGTTCAACCCGCACAGCGCCGAGGCACATTTCAATCTCGGCGCGCTGTACGGCGAGCATGGCAGCCATGAAGAAGCCATTCGCGAATTCAAGCACGCCATCCAACTCGCACCCGACAGCGTGGAGGCGCACTACAATCTCGGTCTCGCGCTGTACTCGAGCGGCGACATGGATGGTGCGCTAGATTCCTTCCGACGCGTGATGAAGCTCGAGCCGGGCCACTTGCAGGCGCCATTTTTCGTCGGCATGATTTTCTTTCGCCGCGGGCTGTATTCGCGGGCGGTCAAACTCTTGCAAGTGGCACTCAAGTCGAATCCCGACCACCCATCGATCCTGTATCACATCGGTATGTGCTACAACCATCTCGACCAGCCCGCGCGCGCCATTCCGCCCTTGAAGCGCGTCACCGAGCTCAAGCCCGACGACCATCGTGCCTTCTACGCGCTCGGCATGGTGTACGATCGCGCGGATCGCCTTGACGAAGCGCGCGAGAGCTTCAAGACTGCCGACGCCAAACTGCACGCTACCCGACAACGCGTCGCGTAGGCGTAGCGCGCGTCGCGCGACCGGGACATGCGCGTTCTAGCTACCATCTCGCTCGTGCTGCTCTTGGCGCCGCGCGCACTCTACGCCGTCGGTCACGAGCGCATTCCCCTCGACAGCTGGGCCTACCGCGCCGTGGAGCGCTTCGAAGCACTGGGCTGGTGCACGCTCCCCGAGGATCGTCCGTTTACCCGCGATGAGTTCATTCGCCTCGTGCGTGCGATCGACACGCGCGCGCCGGGTGCCGCGCTTTCGGCGCGCGACGGCTACGAGCTCGACCGCCTGCGGCAGGAGTTCACCAGCGCGAATGCGATATCGGATCCGCGCGCACGCTACGACCGTGCGCTGTTTGGAGCCGACTCGCTGGTGGCGGTGGAAGCGGACTTCGACCTGCGCGGATTCGCGGAGCGCGTGCCGTTCGGCGAGGAGGAGGAATACTTCGCGGCCTCCGCGCCGAGTGCCAAGATTCACCTGGGCGAGCGCGTGACCTATGACGTGCGCTACCAGTTGGTGTTCGGTCCCGAGCATGGTGACCGCGCCGACGACCACAAGCCGTCGCGGCGCACGAAGAGCTTCGACGGATTGACCGCAGAGTTCGACCGTTCGTATGTATCCGCAGTTTGGAGTCAGGTCGAGCTGGTGGCAGGACGCGACCATGTGCAATGGGGACCCTCGGACGTGGAAGGCGGACTAATCACGCCGGGGCTGCGCTACGGCATCGACCAGCTGGGCGGGCGGCTGCGCTTCAAGGCGTTTCGCCTCGACGCATTTCAAGGGCAACTGTTTGGCGAGCCGGAACGATGGATGGCGGGGCACCGCCTGGAAGGGCGTTTTGGCCGCACCGTGGTGGGTGTGAGCGAGACCGTGCTGTATAACAGCCGCGGGCTCGACATGCTGTATTTCTTGCCGCTGGCGTGGTTCTACGCGAATCAATTCAACGAGCGCACCAACGACGACAACGTGCTGTGGGCGGTCGACGTGAAGACTAACGCGGTCGACGGTCTCACGCTCTACGGCAGTGTGCTGGTGGACGACTTCCAATTCGAGCGCGAGGCCGGATTTCCCGACAAGCTCGCCTTCGACGCGGGATTTCGCTGGGTGCCCGACCGGCCGCTCGGGCTCACCATCCGTGGCCGTTACCGGCGCGTCGACCTCTACACGTACTCGCACGTCGACTCGCTTTCAATGTACGTGAGCGGTGCCGGTGACCTCGCCGGTGGGGACGTGCTGCTCGGCGGTGTCCCCGGCCCCGACGCCGATACCTGGCGCGTCGACGCCGAGGTGTTTCCGCGCGCGAACGTGGCACTGAGCGCAGGGTGGTTTGGCGCGCGCATCGGCGAAGGACGCGACGTGCGCGGCTTCGAGCAGGGTGTCGACGACAAGAATCCGCCGTTTCCCTCCGGTGTCGTCGACGAAACCGTCGGCTTCGATGTGGGTGCGCGTTACGAGCTCCGGGGTGATTCGTGGATCGCGGCGACGTACGCCCACGCGTCCGCGTCCAACCGTTCTAATATTTCCGGCAACGATCCCAAGACCGACGCCTTCCGCCTGGAGCTTCGCTGGGACATCCCGTAAGGTGACACGATGCTCCGGCGCATCGTCGCGTGGGTAGAGATTCTTCGACCGCACAACATGCTCGCGGCCGGCTTCGCTGTGTACGCGGGCTATCACGCCGCGGGTGGCCGCGGTGCGGAGGGAATCGCGTGGCTCGTCGCGTTGTGCGCGCTCGCGACCGGCGGTGGGAACGTTGCCAACGACGCCTTCGACGTCGACATCGACCGCATCAACAAGCCCAAGCGCCCGATTCCATCCGGCCGCATGAGTGTCCTCATGGCACTCGTGTGGTACGCGTGTCTTTCGGTGATCACTGTCGTGCTCGCGTTCGCGATGTTACCGCGCGCTCTGGCGATGGTGGTTCTGGCGTGGCAAGTCTCTCTGTTTCTGTACGCACGCTGGCTCAAGCGAAGCTGGCCCGCGGGTAACTTGGCGGTGGCGGCGATCTCGGCCAGCGCGCTTCTGGGCGGTGCACTCGCCGCGGGCAACGTCGCGGCAGCCGCGATCCCGATGGCGATCGCGTTCGCGTTCGTGGCGTGCCGCGAGCTGGTGAAAGGTGCCGAAGACGTGGACGGCGACAGGACCGTGGGCGCGCGCACGCTGGCGGTGGCGGCCGGCAAGCACGCGGCGGCGCGCGCCGCGGCCGTGGCCATGCTGTGCGTCGCGATCATATTGCCGCTGCCGTCGGTCGCGGGTCTCTATCGACCCGCGTACGCCGTCGTGATGCTGGCCGCGGTCGTTCCCGCGCTGGTGGCGGGTGCGGTGACGGTCGCGCGCTCGCACGAAAAGCACGACTTCGCGCGCACCAGCCAGTGGCTCAAGCTCGCGATGTTCGCCGGACTTTGGGCGATCGTCGCCGGAACGTGATCAGGGGAAGAACAGGCTCAAGCCCACCGAGAAGGTCGCGTACTCGGTGTTGAATCCCACAATGGGCGGGACGTCGTCGCCGAAATAGTTGGCCGCGTCCCAACCGAGGGATGTCTCTTCGGTATCGCCCCAATAATAGAGCGCCTGCAGATTGATCCCGAGCCAGCGCCGCGGTAGAAACAGGAGCCCCGCACCGCCTTGGAACGAGAACGCGTAGTCGGAGTCGAAACGATACGCGCCTTCTTGCTCGAACTCGACTTGCACGCCCCCCGCGCCCACGCGCAAATACGGCCGGATTTCGGTACCGGTGGGGATCATGATGCGAATGAACCCGGAGTACGTGTTGGTGTTGGTGTGCAGAGTAGGAACGTCTTGGTCGTCGAAATCGATGAACGACGCCGCGAACCCCAGCGACCAGGTCCGTGCCACGAAATGCTCGACTTCGATCGACCAGCCCAGGGGCCAGTTGTCGTCGTGGTTGCCATCGCCCGCGATGTCGTCGCCGGCAAAGTTACCGAGGGGGTACCCGTACGCGGCGTAGCCCGACACGGCTGTCCGGTTCCACAACAGCGGGCGCTCCGCGTAGCGGACCGCCAGCGCGTCATGCGCGGCCAGGGTGACCAAGAGAACGGGAAGGGCAAACAGAGACGTGCGCAAAATCCTCATGGAAGTTGACCTTTCCCAGGGGGGACGAGACGCCTAAAGATTCGCGGTCGGCGGCCCGGCTGTCAAGAAATCGCTACTGGACCAGCACCATGCGGGCGGTATCGGCCGCCACACCGTCGACGATCAGCCGGTAGAAATAGACCCCGCTCGCGCTCCGCGAGCCCGTGTCGGTCTCGCCGCGCCATTCGAGCGCGTGGTCGCCAGCCTCGCGGCGGCCGTCTTCCAGGCGCCGGACGCGCACGCCGTCGACGGACACGATGTCGACCTGCACCCGTGCCGCGCCCTCGAGGTGATACCGGATCGTCGTCGCCGGATTGAACGGATTGGGGAAGTTTCCGAGCAGGCGGCTCTTCGACACGGGGGCGTCCACCCCGGTCGTCGGGACGCGCGCCAGCCGCTGGATGGTTCCGTCGATCAGCGAGAAATAGATGTCGCTCTTGAGCGGATTGCCGACGCCGATCGCCAGAATGTTGGGCGTGTTGGGGACGAGATCGCTCACGATGGGCGGGTTCACACCGTCGTCGTAGAGCGTCCACAAACCGCCGCTGAAATCGCCGAAGATGTATTGGCCGGTGAGCTCGGGGAGTCGCGTGCCGCGATACACATAGCCGCTGATCACCGCAATGCCGGTCGCGTGGCTGTAGGTGGCAATCGGTGCCCGCAAGTTTTTCCCCAGCGTGTCGCACGAGGAGGGCATGAAACAATCCGGCCCTTCCATCAGCGGCCAGCCGTAATTTCCGCCGCTCTCGATGATGTCGATTTCTTCGAAGTTGTCTTCACCCACGTCGCCGAGCCAGATGCGGCCGGTGACGGCGTCGATGGAGAATCGCCACGGATTGCGAAATCCATACGCAAAAATTTCCTCGCGAATGCCGTCTTGATTTCCCGCGAACGGATTGGTGGGTGGAATGGTGTACGGCGGGTTGTCGCCGCTGACGTTGGGTGCGACGCGCAGCACGGCACCTTTGATGTCGTTCAAGTCCTGGCCGTTGGAGTAGCTCTGATCGTCGCCGATGGAGATGTAGAGCAAACGTCCCGGCCCGAATGCCAGCTGGCCGCCGTTGTGGAACGACGTGTTCTTGGAATCGTCGATGAGGATGAGCTCGCTATTAGGGTCCGCGACGCGGGGATTGGCACTCACGCGATAGCGTGCTACCACGACACCGTGGGGAGGCTTGCCGACGTAGAACACGAAGAAGTATCCGTTGGCGGGATACTGCGGATGAAACGCGAGTCCCACCAGGCCGGCTTCGCCGTAATTGTCCACCTTGTCCGAGATGTCGAGAAAGACGGTACGCTCCGCCGGGGTAACGGCGATGAGCTCGGGGAAGTTGTAGATCACGCCCCGCTTTTCTACGACGAACAACAGTTGATTGCCGGAGAAAACCGAGTTGGGCCGCTGAATGTCGACCGCCCATTCGAATGTCAGGTTGGGAAAGGCATTCTCGAGTTGGAATGCCTGGGCCCGAGCCAACCGGGCCGAGCCGGCGAGTGCCAAGAGAACGCAAAAAACGAGGCCGTGAATACGCAGGTTCATATGGGATCGATTTGGTGAAGAGTGGTCGGTTGTCGTGTTTGCAAATCGGCCGCGGTTGGCGGACTTGCTAGACTCAATTATACTGGCCATTCGCAGGGCGGGTCAAACCCTGGATTATTCACCCATCACTGGAAGCGAGCGCTCCATGCCCTCATTTGCCAAGATTTTACCTGTGGTTCTGCTGGCCGCTGCCGCGCTCCCTTCCGGCGCCGGCGCGCAAGCGCCGTCCACGGATATCTGGCTGGCACCGCTTTCCGTCGATCGGCCGCCTAGCCGCCGTGCGCGCGGGGACGTTCGCGTGGTGCACGACATCCACGTGGGGGACGCCGTCAATGTGACGCGCCGCATCGGCTACGACAACCAGCCGCGCTTCACGCGCGACAGCCAGAGCTTTTTGTACACGCGCTCGGAGGAGCGCGGCGGGACCGACGTCTACCGCTACGACATCGACGCGGAACGGTCGGTGCGGCTCACGGAAACGCTGGAAAGCGAGTACTCGCCGACACCGATGGGGCGAACCCGAGACGGGTTCTGCGCGGTGCGCGTCGAGGCGGACAGCACGCAGCGTCTGTGGCGGTTCGATGCCGACGGGTCCAATCCTCGCCTGGTCATGGCGCACGTCGACTCGGTGGGATACTTCGAGTGGTTGGACAAGAACACGGTGGCATTGTTCGTGGTGGGCGACCCGCACACGCTGCGCCTGGTGGACGTCTCGAGCGAGCTCGAGATCATCGAAGCGGCCGACATCGGCCGGGCACTCTTGCGCTCGCCGCGAGGCGGGCTCACGTTCTTGGTGAAAGTGCCGCAAACCGACCCGGCCACGTACGAGTTCTTCTCCTGGACCGAAAGCCGTCCGTTTCCCACGTTGCTCGTTCCGGCCTACGGGACCGGCCAGGACGCGGTGTGGATCGGCGAGACGCTGGTGATGGCGGAGGGCTCGACACTCTTTGCGGCGCGCCCGTTCGACGGACCGAGCTGGCTCCCGCTCGTCGATCTCGCCCCTTATGGGCTCTCCGCGATCTCGCGCATCACGGCGAGCCCCAACGGAAAATGGCTGGCGATCGTGGGGGCCGAGCCCGAATAGGCCGTCTTCTTTTCGGGGCGAACGGCGGCGAGCGTTGACCGCGGTCGCCGCCGGGTGCTATTTTCTCTTCCTCCAAAGGGTTCACGCCGTTTGACGACCTCGTTTCAACGCATGGAAAAGCACTTCGACCCCGCCGCGGCGCGCGAGCGCTGGAATCGCGAGTGGGACGCCCGCGGTGTTTTCAAACCGGACGACCAATCGGAGCGGCCGGCGTTCGTCATCACCCTTCCGCCGCCCAACGTCACCGGAGTCCTGCATGTCGGCCACATTCTGGGCGACACGGTTCAAGACCACCTCATTCGCTGGAAGCGCATGCGCGGGTTCAACACCCTCTGGATTCCAGGTACCGACCACGCCGGCATCGCGACGCAAAAAGTGGTCGAAGCCGCCCTCCTGAAGCAGGGCAAACGCCGCTCCGAGATGACGCGCGAGGCGTTTCTCGCCGAAGCGTGGAAGTGGAAGGAGCACCACCACGCGCGCATCGTCGAACAGATGAAGCAGCTCGGCTGTGCCTTCGACTGGAGTCGCGAGGCGTTCACGCTGGACGAAGCGCGTTCGCGCGCGGTGCGCGAAGTGTTTGTGCGGTTGTACG
>JAICFA010000060.1 GCA_025923935.1 Candidatus Krumholzibacteriia bacterium | reverse complement strand
CCAGCCGGGTCAGCTTGGCGCCGGCTAGATACGCGTTGAATTCCAGCGAGCCGGGATCCTTCTCGAGCCCGCGCTTGAGCCACGTCTCGGCTTCTTCATAGCGGCGCATGTAGCCGAGGGTTTGCGCCAGGTTGACGATGCGGTTGGTGTTCTCCGGATCGATCTCCATCGCGCGCTCGAGATTCTTGACCGACTCCTCCCACTTGCTCTGGCGACGCTGCACGTAGGCGATGGCTTCCAGCACGTCGGCGTCGTTGGGCTGTTGCTTGGCCGCCTTCTCGAACTCGGCGATCGCGCGGTCGTAGTCGCGATCGGCATAGTAGTAGTAGTAACCCATGGCGATGCTTCCCGCCGGTTGATTGGCGGTGTGGCGCGTGGCCGCCAGCGCGGCGGCGCGGGCTTGTTTCACACGCGGCAGATCGTCGTGGATGTGGTTGAAGTACTGGTTCGAGTAGGTGCGCGCCAAATAGGCCTGCGCGCGCGCGAAGGTCGAATCCAACGCCACCGCCTGCTCGATCATGGCGAGGGCGGCATCCGCATCCTTGGGCTCGTGCGCGTTCTCGTATTGGTTGCGGCCGCGCAGATAGAGGTCGTAGGCGTCGAGGTTCTTGGTGGGTTTGGTGGCCAACGCAGCGCGCTCGGGCTCGAGCAGCGTCACGTCGAGAGCACTCGCGACCTTTTGCGCGATCTCGCTTTGCAGCGCAAAAATCTGATCGTACACACGGTCGAAATTGTCCGCCCACAAATGCGTGTCGTCGTCGATGCGGATGAGCTGGGTGGTGATGCGGACGTTGTTCTGATCGCCCGACTTGTCCCAGCGCACCGACCCTTCCAGCACGTAATCGATGCCCAGCTCCTGCCCGATCTCGCGTAGCGACTTGTTCGAGCCCTTGTACTTCATCGCACTGGTGCGCGAGATCACCCCCAAATCGGAGAGCTTCGCCAGCTGCGTGGTGATTTCTTCGGTGATGCCGTCGGCGAAGTACTCGTGCTCGGTGGGACCGAGGTTTTCGAACGGCAACACCGCCAGCATTTTTCGTCCGGCATCGGCGCCGCTTGCAGCGCTCGATTCACCGCCGGTACGGTCGCGAACCACCCACACCGCGGCGATGGTGGCGACCGCCGCCACGACCGCGGTGACGAGCGCGGACCGGCGCTTGCGCGCGGACGCGACCCGGCCGCCGCTTTCGACTCGGCGCAAATCGTCGAGCACCGCGTTGGCACTCGCATATCGCTCGCGCGGATCCTTCTCCAAGAGCTTGGAGACGACCGGCTGCACATTGGCGGGAATTTGCGGGTTGTGTTTGCGGAGGTCGGCCGGCGTCTCGTTGACGATGGAGTACGCCAGGGCGGCTTGATGCTCACCCTTGAACGGCATGCGGCCGGTGAGCATTTCGTAAAACACCACGCCGAAAGAAAACAAATCGGAGCGCTCGTCCACCGGCTCGTCGCGCACTTGCTCGGGGGACATGTAGGCCGGCGTTCCCGCGGACGATCCCGTGCGCGTGACCGTGAGCGATGCGTCGCGGCCGCGCGCCAGGCCGAAGTCGAGCACCTTCACCTGGCCCTTCGACGTCAGCAAGATGTTGTCGGACTTGATGTCGCGGTGCACGACACCGGCGTCGTGCGCCGTGGCGAGGGCGGAGAGAATCTGCGGCGTGATTTCGAGTGCGCGCTGCCAGGTGATCTTGCCCGCCTTGACCAGCTTGTGCAACGACTCGCCCTCCACGTATTCCATCACGATGAAGACGCGGTCCTCGGCCGCCTCGATGGCGTGAATGCCGACGATGTTGGGGTGGTTGAGCGCGGAGGCGGCGCGCGCTTCGCGAATCAAGCGGTCGCGCGCGGCCGGGTCGTCCTGGATCGACTTGGCGAGAAACTTGAGAGCGACGCGGCGATGGAGCTTTTCGTCCTCGGCCAGGTAGACGATGCCCATGCCCCCCGCACCGATCTCCTGCAGAATGCGATAGTGCAAAATCTTGCTGCCGACGAGCGTCATAGGCGTGTGAGTCTAGGGGAGCCGAGTGGATTCCGCAACCGCGTCCCCATGGTCTACGGTGCCGTGGCGTACCGAGTTGCGCTACGAGCGCTCGAGCTGGTCGCGCATCAGGCGCGCGATCTCGCGTTCGTCGGGATGGTTCGACCCTTCCAGGGCGCGAACCACGCCCCTCCGGTCGTCCTCGGACCGGTTTTGGTTGAGCTTGAATTTCCCCTCGATGCGGTCGATGGGAATCTCGAACCCCACGATGCCGCCCAGCTCGCTTTCCATCACCGCCTCCGCCTGGGCCACCTCCCACGGATTGCCGAGCGGCGACTCGTGCTGAGCGACCAAGCGCATCACCATCGCGCGCAACGCGTCGCGCTCCTCCACCAAGCGCGGCGTACCTTCCGCGTGGACCACGGTGTAGTTCCACGTGGGTACTGTCACCTGGTCGCGATACCACGCGGGTGAAATGTAGGCGTGCGGTCCCATGAACACCACCAACGACGGCGCCGCGCCCGCGAACGCGCGCCAGTGCGGATTGGCGCGCGCCATGTGCGCAATCAAGGTTCCGTTCGAACCGCGTTCCGCGTCGACCATGAAGGGAAGATGAGTGGCAAAGGAGCGCCCGGCGCTGTGCGTGAACAGCACGGCGAAGTTGTAGCGCGCCATGAACGCGTGCAGGTCCGGGAGGCTATCGTTTCGGTACGAGCGGGGATTGTACACGCGCACAGGATACGAAATCTTCCGGCCACAACCAAAGAAAATGGGGGCCGGGCCCGATCTGTGGGCCCGACCCCGTCTCAATTTGTACTGTGTTGAATGCTAGTCTAACTGCCGTTAGTGAAGCGGCACACTTGCAAACCGCCGCTACCCACGCCCGTAATGACGTATCCCACGTTGGCGCCGGTGCCGTCGACGACCGGCTCGTAGCCGGTTTCGCCCTTGTTCGCCGCCGCGCCGTCGATGGGCTCGGTGCGCGCGCGGGTGAAAGGATTGAGCAGACGCTGATTCTGCGGCAGCCCGTCGATAACCGTCTCGCCGGTGCTACCCACGTCGGTCAGATCGGCCGGATAGACGCCGCCGTTTTTTACCGCGAAATCCTCCGCCGCCACCTGTACCGCGTGACTGTTCGACTTGACTCCTGCGTCGCGTGCCTGCAGCTGCATGCGCATGTAGTTCGGAATCGCGATGGCGAAGAGCACGCCCAACGTCACCACGACGATCATCAGCTCGATGACGGTGAATCCGTTTCTGCTTTTACTAGCCATACAAGAACCTCTCGTGCTTGCGCACCGCAATGCGGCGCACGGCTGATTTATTCTGCACCGGGTAACGCAAACCGCATGCCATTTGACGGGATAGTCGCTAGCGCTCCGACGCGTGGCGCGGGCGTTCCGGTTGGGGATCGCGGTTTCTCGTCCGCTGCGGCGGAACCGTGGTTTCTGGGCGCGAACGCTACGAGAGGCGAATGGCGGTATGGAGGTATCGCAACAATTCGTCGGCCACGGACGAATCCTCGTTGGGCGCGAGCGTCTTGTAGTGGAGTAAGGAGTCGTACGCGACGCGGTAGTCTTCGGTGAGCGCGGTGACCAAGCCCAGATTGAAATACGCGCTGGCCAGCGCTGGGTCGCACTCGATGGCCTTCTCGTAGTGCATGCGCGCCAGCTTCAAGTCGTCGTATTCGAAGTAGAGATTGCCGATGTTGTAGTGCGACTCGGCGTGGCGCGGATCGAGCGAGAGGGACTGGGCGAAGCACTGGAAGGCTTGGTCGAGCAAGCGCGCCACCGACTTCAGCACTCCGAGGTTGCACCACGCGTCAGAGGTGTAGTCGCCTTCTTCGATGGCCCGCTGATACATCGCTTCGGCGCGCGGGTCGTTCGCGTCGTCGAGCAAGAGTGCGGCTTCGAAGGCACCCATCTGCATCGGCATGGGCACCACCGCGCCCATGCGCGACCCCAAAGTCGCCTGCGGGTTGAAGAGGTTCATCTGTCCCTCTTCTTCCATGCGCACTACGCGCCCACCGCGAACCTCGGCGCGCTTGAAGCCGAAGCGGGACACCGCTTCCACGGGGAAGCGAATCACGTTGCTCTCCGGCGTCTGGGACTTGGCCTTCTTGTTCACTCTCGTTATGCGGCGGTCTTGCGCGCCTTGCTCTTGGTCTTGCTCTTGGTTTTGGCCTTGGCCGACGATTTTTCGCGCGCGGCGGCCTTTTCGCCGGTGACCTTCTCCATCGGCTTCTTGCCGCCCTTCGCTTGCTCGATACTTTGCTTGAGCGCGGTCATGATGTCGATCACTTCCGGCTCCTCTTCCTCGATGGCGACAATTTCCTTGCCCTGGATCTTGGCCTTGACCAGTTCCTTCACCGCTTCGTTATACCGGTTCTCCAGCTTGAGCGACTTGAAATCCGTCGTCATGGAATCGATCAAGCTCTGCGCCAGCTTGACCTCTTCCTTGTTCGCCACGCGCTTCTCCACCAGAGGCACGTCGGCGATCTTGCGGACTTCTTTCGGGTAGCGCAGCCGGTACAGCACGATGCCGTCGCCCTTGGGCGCGATCATCACGATGTCTTCGCGGTCGCGCAGCACCACTTTGCCCACACCCAGCTTGCCGCTCTCGCGGAGCGCGGTCGACAACAATCCGTAGGTCTTCGCGGCGACGTCGCCATCGGGACCCGCGTAGTAGGGCGCTTCGTACAGCGTCATGTCGACTTCGGACTCGTCCACGAATCCTTCGATGTCGATCACCTTGGTGCTCTTCAGCTTCAACTTGTCGAGGTCATCCTTCTCGAAGATGACGTAATGGTCGGGCTCGTACTGGTAGCCCTTCACGATGTCCGCCATCTCGAGGTGCTGGCCGCACTTCTTGCAAACTTTGTCGTATCCTACGCGGCCGTTGTCGTCGCGGTGGATCTGGTTGAACGAAACCGATTCCGCCGTATCGACCGCGTTGTACACGCGAATGGGAATCGTAACGAGCGAGAAGCGAATGTGACCTTTCCAAATCGAGCGAAGCGCAGGCATAGCGAAACTCCTTGGTTTCGGCGCGGTGAGGGTCGCGCCGATTTCAATATACAGCTTCCGGCAGTTCTTTCGAGCGTGTCAAGGCAAGTCACAGCCCCACACTATATGGGAGCTCACATTAAGACGGGGGCAATATGTGGGCCAGGGAGCTTGGGTGAGGCGCTACTTGCCGCGGCTCACGGTCTGACCCTTGAGCAGCTCCGCCTTCGCGACCGGCTTGCCGTTGACGAGCAGATTCGAAAACGGAGCGGGCAGGCCTTCCGCGGTCTTCATGTCGGGGCCGTCCTGCAAGTGATAGTGAACGTGGGGCTCGCTGGTGTTGCCGGAGTTTCCGACCAGGCCGATGACTTGGCTGGCCTTCACCTTATCGCCGGTCTTCACGCGCAGCGACTTGGGCTGCATGTGCGCGAGCAGGGAGAACTCGCCGTTGCCGTGGTCGACGACGACACCGTTGCCGACGGGATTGGCGGGATCCATTTGGCCGGGGACTTGATCGGGAAGCGAATCGCACGACCACACCACGGTCCCGGCCGCCGGAGCGAGCACTTCGGCGCCGTAACAATAGTAGTCGGACAGTACCGTGCCCGACCCGGTGTGCGACGTGCCGCCCTTCATCATCACCAGGTCGTAGGCGAAGCGTTGGCTCTTCGACACGACGTGGTAGTTGTTGTCGATTTCGCGGCCGCCCCAAAACACGAACCAATCGCCCTTGAAGGGAAGCGCGAGCGGGGTCTTGGTCGAGTAGTCGAGCTTGGTGCTGGCGAAGGGCTGCTTGTCGGGCTGCACCAGCATGGAGTTGACGAGGCCGTCGTTGTCGAACCCGATGGTGAGCATCAACGGCACCGGCGCTCGTTCGAAGCGGCAGCGTGCGCGGTACATCCAACCCATCTGCCGCGACACCTTCTCGTCGACGACCCCGCTAATCGCACCGAGCTGACCGTGGATGCTGGCGACCACGCCGGCGAATTTGAGCGAGTCGCCCATCGCGGTTCGCATCTGCGCGCCGAAGGACGTCCACAGCGGCCCGGGTGTCCCACTGCTGATGTAGGGTCGCAGCTCACGAGCGCGCGCGAGCGCGGCGGTGGAATCGAAGGGGGCGTCGGTTGCGAATGCCGGGGATGTTGCGGCCACGAGGAGGACGGCCAAAACGAATTTCATCGAGTTTCCTTGGGAATGACGGCGTAGAAGGTCACCTCGAACTCGGCCGCCAAGCGTCCGCTCACCACGCCGCGCGCGAGATCCCAATCTTGAATGGCCAAGGCACCCTTCTGGGCATCGATGGCCTTGGGCGTTTGCGATGGCGAGCCGAAGTCGCGCCGCGTGGTGGTGGCACGCATGAGCTGCGGGCAATCGCGGCGGATGTCGCCGAAAACGAGCTCGTCGGTATACACACATTCGTCGCCGCACTGACCCGTGCGCGCGACGCGCAGCGTGTCGCCCGCCATCTCCGCGGTCCAGCCGCGCTTGTCAGTCCCCCAATCGCGGCGCGATGCGTTGGTCTCATTGATGCCGAGTTTAGTCCCGCACGAAACTCTCAAGCCCTGTTCCGCCGCACCGGGGGTGCGACAACCGACCCACGCTGCACCAACCGTCACGATACAAAATCAAATTTGACTTAGGCGCATCCGCGTTGACACTCCACGATGCCGGATGATAGCATACCGTCGCTCCATTCAGTACTTGGACCATCTAAGCCAGTCATAGCCACAAATAAATTCACACCCCCGGAGGTAACCGTCATGAAGCGGTTGTCCCTAGCTGTGGCAGTATTGGCATTAACGACCTTTGTCCCGCATACACGCCCGGCCGACGCAGGCAGCGAGCCCGCGCTCAGGCCGTGCGGCACCGAGCTCACCCCATCCGACATCGCCGAGTTCAATCATCGCGCGACCAATCCGCGCAACGGTCTCATTCCGCAGGGTGCGGCCGACCCGCCGTACTGTATTCCGATTGCGGCCCACATCGTGCGCCGGACCGATGGCACCGGCGGATTGACGCAGGCCGCACTCGACCAGGGCATCGCGGATGCCAACGTGCTATATGCGAACACCGGCATGGTGTTCCAACTGCTGAGCGTCGACTATATCGACGATGACGATTACTTCAACAACATCAATACCACGGCCGAAATCGATGCGCTGCTCGGCGAGAACGTGGTCGCCGACGCGGTCAACGCGTACTTTACGCCCAATCTGTCGAACGAAGGCGGCGGCTTGTGCGGTCGCGGCTCGTTCACGACGTCGACGCCCCAGGGCATCGCGATGAACAACGGCTGCATGGGTGTTTCCGACAACACGTCGTCGTTCCCGCACGAGCTGGGCCACTTCTTCGACCTGTTCCACACCCACGAGACGGACTTCGGTGCCGAGCTGGTGGACGGATCGAACTGCTCCACGGCGGGAGACAAGCTGTGCGACACGCCCGCGGATCCGACTCTCGACCCGGGAACCAACGTCACGGTATTCCCGGGCTGCACGTACAACGGCAGCGAAATGGACGCGAACGGCGACTCCTACAGCCCCGACACGCACCAGATGATGTCGTACTCGGACAAGAATTGCCGCGACATCATGTCGCCGCAGAGCGAAGCCAAAGTGGTTGCGACCTTGTTGAACGAGCGTCCCGAGCTGCTCAACAAGGGCTGCGCGCCGACCGCCAACGCGGGTACGGACATCGTGGCGGAGTGCGAAGGTGCCACCACCACGGTACAGCTCGACGGCACCGGCTCGAGCGATCCCGAGGGAGCCTCGCTCACGTACACCTGGGAAGCGTCCGGCATCACCTTTGATAATCCCAACTCGTCACAGCCGACGGGCGAGTTTCCCTTCGGCGACACGACCGTCAAGCTGACGATCTCGGACGGCACGTACACGCGCACGGACGAAGTCAAGGTGACGGTCGACGACACGACCGGTCCGAGCATCACCTGCCCGGACGACATTACCGTGGAGTGCGTCGATCACTGCGGTACGCCCGCCAACGACGCGCAGCTGACGGCGTTCTTCGCCGGGGTATCGGCTCTCGACGGGTGCGGCTCGGTCGACATCACCGATGACGCCCCCACGTGCTTCCCCGAGGGCCAGACCACGGTGACCTTCAGCGCCGAGGACGATCACGGCAACACCAGCACGTGCGAAGCCGTCGTCACGGTGGAAGACACCACGCCGCCGGAGATCACGGTGGTACTCGACCGCGACGCGCTGTGGCCGCCCAATCACAAACTGGCGACCATTTGCGCCACGCAGGTGACGGTGACCGACGTGTGCGACGACGCACCCACCTTCGTGCTGCAAGAGATCAATTGCGACGAAGCGGCCGACGACATCGCGGACGGCGACACCGAAGAGGACGTCGCCAACGCCGACTTCGAGACCGACGACCTGTGTTTCTCGCTGCGCTCCGAGCGCCGCGGTGATGGCGACGGTCGCGTCTACGAAATCGTTTATCGCGCCGAGGACAGCTCGGGCAACGCCGCCTATGCCACCGTGTACGTGACGGTGGGTCACAACCAGCCGGCGGCGGCCGCGGCCGGCACCGGCTATGACGAGCTCGGCGCCGACTTCGTGGCAGACGCGTTCAGCGTCGTCATTCTGTCGTCGCCCGAGATCGATGCGAGCGCACTGGATGTGTCGCGGATCTACGTCGGTAACACCGCCGGCGCGATTCGTCCCAACCAGACGCGCGCGATCGACGTCAACAACGATGGGCGCTTCGACTTGGCCGCGCAGTTCCCGTCGGCCACAGTGATGTCGTACCAGCCGGCGGTGATCAATGTCGGCGACGGCGGCTTGAAGAAGCCCATCAGCGACGGCCCCATCGGCCTGCACTTCGTGACGGCGGATGGCGGCGACTACTTGGTCGGTGACATCTTCGCGCTGGGCGAGCCGGTGCAGCTGCCGGGCTTTACACCCGAGCACCCGCCGCTTCCGTTCGCGGAGCGCGAGGACACCCAGCCGACGACCACCGGCTTCACCTCGATCCACCCCAACCCGTTCAATCCGCAGACCACGGTGCAATTCGCGCTGGCGGCACCGCAGCACGTTCGCGTAGCGATTTACGACGTGCGCGGTGCGTTGGTGCGGCGGTTGGCCGATCGGTCGATGCCGGCGGGCGATCACTCGCTGGTGTGGAACGGACTGGACGACGGAGGTCGCAGCACGAGCTCCGGCATCTACTTCGTGCGGTTGATTGCGGGTAATGTGGTTGAAACGCGCAAGGTCGTGATGCTGAAGTAGCGTCGCGCTTGCCTGGGCAAACGAAGCGGGCTCTCCTCACGGAGGGCCCGCTTTTTTTTTTTTATTGGCGTGCGTGCATGAAATCGCGGAAGAGCTGCGTCCAGCCCGCGAAGAGGTACTTGCCGCGCAGCCGCCCGCTCGCGAGGAAAAGCGGCGCGAGGCTCATGCTCTTGTACGCCACGAAGAGGCGGTACCACAGCATGGGTCCGGTTTGCCGGTCACGGGGAAGTGCACCGCTCGCCGCCAACTCGACCGCAGCGTCCTTGCGCGCGACGAAGACCGATTGCGGCGTTATGCCGAGCGCGGGGTCGTCGAGCTCGACGCGCTCGACGGAAAATCCGGCCGCAGCCAGCAAATCGACCAGGTCGCGCCCGTATTCGCGGTACGCGAGCGTGTGTCCGCCGCCGCCGTGGTACTGCGGCGGGAGCACATGCACATCGGTCGGCCCCGTGGTATCGACGCGCTGAATGGTTTGCGCGCGCGTGTGGTCGTAGGGAACGGTGAGGACGAGCTCGCCGCCCGAGCGCAGCACACGATGAAGCTCGCGCATCGCTTCGGAGTCGCGGCGAATATGCTCGAACACGTCCGACGCAATCACCAGGTCGAAGCTGCTATCGGCGTAGTGGAGCTGCTGAAAATCGGCGAACGCGCGCGGTTGCATGACCACCCGAATCACGCCCGGATCGTATTCGGTGCCGTAGTAGTCGAATTTTTCGGCAAAAAACATCGCAAGGGCTCCGCGTGGACTTGACTCGAGCACGCGCACCGTGGGACGCCGACGCCATGCAAACACCGGTATGCACTCGCCCAGCACGCGGCCCAGCGTGAGTGCGACCGCGCGGTTGCGGCTGGTGGAGCCACAATTTCCGCACACGGTGCCTTCGCGTCCCCGCTCCAGTCGCAGGAAGCGTCCGCGCGCACCACACACGTTGCAACGGCCGGTCATGAGCGTCGAAATATAGGTTAGGGAAGGTCGGGTCGCAGTCGCAAAAAAACCGGTTCGCGCAACGTTCCGTTCGGTGTCAGGGATGCGTACTGCACTTCGGCCCAGAGTGTCGGCTCCACCCACACACTCACCGCGTCGTCCACCGGGCGCTCCTTGAAGGGGCGCTTGCCGGTGGGAAGCTTTTTGATTTCTTCGGCGACGGCTTCGAGCGTGCGGTCGTCGAACCCCGTGCCCACTTTGCCCAGATACTTCCAGCCCGCGCCGTCTGGCTCGGCGAGGTGGAGCGCGCCGAAGGCACCGGCGCGGTCGCCCTTGCCCTTGGTGTAGCCGACGATGACCGCGTCCATGGTGCGGCGCGTTTTGACTTTTTGCCACGCGTCGTTGCGGCGCCCCGGCGTGTACACGCTGTTCGTTTTCTTGGCCATGATGCCTTCGAGCCCCGCTTCGCGCGCGAGATCGAATAGCTCCTGGCCATCGTCGACCGGTTGGTTGACGCGATACGACTTGTCCTTCTTGATGGCGTCCGCCATCCACACGCGCCGCCGCTCGAGCGGCTCATTCACCAACGCGCGACCATCGAGGTACAGACAGTCGAACACGTAGCAGACCGCGGGGCTCTTCGCCTTGGCGCGCGCAATGGCGTTCTCTGTGCGCTGGCGCATGCGGTTGATGACGTCTTGGAACATCGGCAAACCGCCCGAGTTGAGGCACACGATCTCGCAGTCGAAGAGCCCGCAGGTGGCGCGAAACGCGTCCGGATTGATGAGCTCGGGGAAGGCGGCGGTGATGTCGTTCTGGTTGCGCGAGCGAATGCGAATGTTGCCTTCGTCGAGCGCGATCATGGCGCGAATTCCGTCCCACTTCACCTCATAGCTCCAACCGGATCCCTTCGGCACCTCGTCACGCAGGTCGGCCAGCATAAACTCCACCGGCTCGGTGAGCCAGTCGGTTTGCGGCGTGTCGACCCGCTCGAGCAAGCGCTCATTGCCGCGCGTGGTAATGATGCGGTACTCGCCGGTCATGGCTTTGCTCGACAAACGCACGTAGATGCTGTCCTTCTTCTGCTTGGTCACTTCGTAGCGCCCGCTCGCGTACACCCACATGTCGCCGCCGCCGTATTCGCCCTTGGGGATGGTGCCTTCGAAGTTCAAGTACTCAATGGGGTGGTCTTCAGTCTGAATGGCGAGCCGCTTGATACCCGGCCGCGGCGGCAACCCCTTCGGCACCGCGTACGATTTCAAAACACCGTCCATCTCGATGCGCAGGTCGTAGTGCAGCCGCGACGCGTGATGGCGGTGCACCACGAAGCGGTTGGTGCCGGCTTCCAGCGGTTGCGGCGCCGGCTCGGGCGTCTTGCCAAACGCGCGCTTCTTTTCGTAGGACTCGAGCTGCTCCGGTGTCTTGTGCTTCGCCGACTTTCCCAGCTTTTTCGACGCCTTGGGCGCCGAGCGGTGCGTGTGCAGCTCGACCGCGTAGGCATCCATGCCGGCCCAGGGATCGCCGTCCCGCTTGACGATGTCGGGCACGTTGCGCAGATGGAAATCACGAATGCCCTCCATCGTGTGCAGCTGGTCCCAGGTGACCGGCATCGATACCGTGGCACCCGGCAGGCCGCGCACGCTGTACGCCGACACAATGGTCTGGGACGGCCGGTTGCGATAGATGTCGATCAAGATCTTATTGTCGCGCTGGTCTTTTTTTATTTTGAGTGTGCATGTTTTTGAGTTGGTGGCTACAAAGGGCTTCGCGATTGCTTCGCAAGCTTCAAACACCTGACCAAAGTCCCACTTCGGCTCGATGGGTGCGACCACGTGCAGCCCCTTGCGGCCCGTCGTCTTGACGAAGGGCGTGTAGCCGTGCTGTTCGAACGCGCGCCGCAATCCTTCGCCGATCTCGACGATCGCGTGCCACGGCGTGCCGTCGGGCGGGTCGATATCGAAGCAGAAGTAGTCAGGATTATCGCGATGGCTGGCACGGCTGTGCATCTGGTGGAGCTCGATGCACGCCATGTTGGCGAGCCATACCAGCGACGCGTCTTCGCTGGCGACGACGTAGTTGATGGTCTTCTTGTCATCGCCGATCTCGACGACGTCGAGCCAGTCGGGAACCCAGCCGGGCGTGTTCTTCTGGAAGAACTTCTCGCCGTGGATACCATCGGGGTAGCGCACCAACGAGAGCGGACGGCCGCGAATGTGGGGGAGAATGGTGGGTGCTATGGAAAGGTAATATTGGATGAGCTCGGCTTTGACGATGCCATCCTCGGGCCACAACACCTTGTTGAGGTTGGAGAGCTCGAGGGTACGTTTGCCGACTTGAACCGATCGCGTAGTGCGAGGCATACTTCGCGCATTATATCAGGGGGCGCCGAATGAATCTGTATGCGGGGACCAGCGGATATTCATATAAGGAATGGAAGGGTCACTTCTACCCCGAGAAGATTGCACCCGACCAGATGCTGACCTTCTACTCGACCAAGCTGCCCGCGGTCGAGATCAACAACACCTTCTATCGTCTTCCTAAGCGCGAGCAGTTGGAGACGTGGGCGCAGCAAGTGCCGCCCGACTTTCGCTTCGCCATCAAAGCGTCACAGAAGATCACCCACATGCGTCGGCTGAAAAATGCCGACGACGAAACCGGCTACTTGATGGACGCGGTGGGCGTGCTGGAGAAAAAGCTCGGTGTGGTGTTCTTTCAGCTGCCGCCCAACTTCAAGAAAGACCTCGAACGTTTGGCCGCGTTTCTCGCGATTGTCCCCGAAGGCGTGCCGCTCGCGTGGGAGTTTCGCCACGAATCGTGGTTTTCCGACGACGTGTACGAAGTGCTGCGCGCGCGCGACGCGTCGTTGTGTCTCGCCGACGCCGACGACGAGCTCGAGGTTCCATTGGTGAGCACGGCGTCGTGGGGGTAT